>NZ_BAAAUG010000137.1:0-1031 GCF_039533825.1 Streptomyces rectiviolaceus | reverse complement strand
ATCTGCTCGACGGCACCCGCCGCGCACCGCAGATGCCGCTCGGCGTCCTGCTCGTCCCCGTCGCGCAGCCGCGCGGTGCCGACCTGGAGCGCGGCCTCGGTGTGCCCGGCGGCCGCCGCACGCTCGTACCAGGGCAGGGCGGAGCCCTCGTCGTCACGGGACGCGTACAGGATCCCGAGGTTGAAGGCGGCGTCCACGCTGCCCGCCTCGGCGGCCTTGGAGAACCACGGCTCGGCGCCCGCCGCGTCGCCGCCCTGGAGCAGCAGTACGGCGAGGGCGTTGGCGGCCTCGCGGTGACCGGCGTACGCGGCACGCCTGTACCACTGGTCGGCCTGCGCGGTCCGCCCCTGCTCGGCGCAGAGCAGTCCGAGGTTGTACGCGCCGTTCACGTCCCCCGCGTCCATGGCGGCGCGGTACCACCGCTCGGCGGTCTGGGTCTCGCCCCGCTCGGCGTGCAGCGCGCCCAGGGCGTTCGCTGCGTTGCCGTCGCCGTCCTGGGCGGCTTTCAGCCACCAGACGGCGGCGCTCTCCTCGTCGCCCGCGTCACGCAGCAGGAAGCCGAGGGCGCAGGCGGCACGCGCCTCCCCGTCCTTCGCGGAGTTCAGGTACCAGCGCCCGGCCTCCTTCAGCTCGCCGCGCTGCTCCAGGATCGCGCCGAGGTGCAGCGCGGCCCGCCGGTGACCGCGCGCGGCGGCCTGGCGGTACCACTGTTCGGCCTCGGCGGCAGCGGAACGTACCCCTTTTGCGTCTTTTGCGCCTTTTCCATCGACTCTGGCGTCGGCTTTGGGGGCGACTTTGGGGTCGCGCTCGGCGGTGGCCCGCCGGTCCAGGGCGCGGGCGATGCGGTACGCAGCCTCGCGGTGACCGCGCTCGGCCGATGCCCGCATCCAGCGCTCGGCGCCGACGTCACCGCGGTGCTCGAGAAGATCGGCGAGGGCGTACGCGCCCAGGGCGTGGCCCTGCTCGGCGGACTGCCGCAGCCAGTACTCCGCGGCGGGCTCGTCGCCGCGCTCGCGGTGCTGCCGCCCGAG
>NZ_BAAAUG010000136.1:0-3997 GCF_039533825.1 Streptomyces rectiviolaceus | reverse complement strand
CGCCGACCCGCTCGGCGGCGGGCTCGACGTGCTGCTGGGCGGCGAGGCCGCCGACGGGCTCCGCTGGCCCGCCTTCGCGCAGTCCAGGGGCAGGGTCGGCGGAGGCGCGCTCGAGGAGTCGCTGCCCGAGCTGCATGCCCTGCGGGTCCTGAGCTGGGACCGGGGCGACGCGGTGGTCATTGCGCCCGAGGCCATGCGGGCGGTGATCGCCGCCGCCCGCAGGCGGGGCGGGGTGGTGGTCGTGGATCTGCCGCGCCGCGTGGACGAAGGGGTGGCCGAGGCGCTGGCCCAGGTGGATCTGGGGCTCCTCGTGGTGCCGGCGGAGCTGCGCGCGGTGGCGGGGGCCCGGCGGGTCGCGTCGGCGGTGGGGATGGTGCTGCGGGATCTGCGGGTGGTGGTCGGCAGAGGTGGCGCCGGTCGTGGCGGGGGCCGTGGCCTCGACGGCCTCGACGGCCTCGGTGGACTCGACGCGGAGGAGGTCGCGCGGCTGCTCGGGCTTCCACTCGTAGGTGAACTGCCGAGGGAGGCAGGGCTGTTGGCGGCGCAGGCCGGGGGAACGCCGCCCGGAGGCGCCGCGCGGGGTCCGCTTGCGCGGTTCTGCACGGCCTTCTGGGATCGGGTTCCGGCCGATGCCACCGGAGGCGGCTCATGAGCGCCGTCGTCGGGGCCCGGATGCTGGACGGGGTGCGCCAGTGGCTCGCGCAGAACGGGACCGAGCCGACACCGGCCCGCGTCGCCGAGGCGCTGCGAGCCCAGGGCAGGGTGCTCGGCGACGCGGAAGTCCTGGGCGCGGCGGCACAGCTGCGCTCGGAGCTGGTGGGCGCGGGGCCACTGGAGACGTTGCTCTCGGACGACTCGGTCACCGATGTCCTGGTGTCCGCGCCCGACCGGGTCTGGGTGGACCGCGGCGGGGGCCTGGAGCTGACCGGGGTGTCCTTCGGGGACGCGGCGGCGGTGCGGCGGCTCGCCCAGCGGCTCGCGGCCGTGGCCGGGCGCCGGCTGGACGACGCCAGGCCCTGGGTGGACGCACGGCTCCCGGACGGAACCCGCCTCCACGCGGTGCTGCCCCCGGTCGCCGTCGGGTCGACCTGCCTCTCCCTGCGGGTCGTCCGCCCACGGGCCTTCACCCTCGCGGAACTGACAGCGGCGGGGACGGTGCCGCCGGGCGGCGACCGGGTGCTGCGTGCACTGCTCGACGCCAGGCTCTCCTACTTGATCAGTGGCGGGACCGGTTCGGGCAAGACGACGCTCCTGAGCGCGCTCCTCGGCCTCGTCGGGCAGGGCGAGCGGATCGTGCTCGCCGAGGATTCGGCGGAGCTGCGCCCCGATCACCCTCACGTGGTGCGCCTCGAGGCCAGACCGGCGAACCAGGAGGGAGCCGGTCAGGTCGGCCTGGACGACTTGGTGCGGCAGGCGCTGCGGATGCGGCCCGACCGGCTGGTCGTGGGCGAGGTGCGGGGCGCGGAGGTGGTCCATCTCCTGGCCGCTCTGAACACGGGCCATGAGGGCGGCTGCGGCACGGTCCACGCCAATGCCGCCGGGGATGTACCGGCCCGCCTCGAGGCGCTGGGGACGGCGGCCGGGCTTGACCGGGCGGCACTGCACAGCCAGTTGGCGGCGGCGCTGTCCGTGGTGCTCCATCTCGTACGGGACCGGGCGGGGCGGCGGCGGATCGCCGAGGTGCATGTCCTGGAACGCGACCCGTCCGGGCTCGTGGTGACGGTTCCGGCGCTGCGGTGGGGCGAGAAGGAGTTTGTCAGGGAGCGGGGCTGGGAGCGACTGAACTCGCTTCTGGTGAACGGTGGTTGGAGTGGTGAGGGATGAGCGCGACAGGGGTGGCGGCGGCTGCGTGTGCGGGAGGCGCGGCCTGGCTGATGGCCGCGACGGGCCGCGGGCTGCGGCGGGCGCGGCCGGTGCTCGCGGGCGCAGGCGAGGTCACAGCGGGGGATGCGGCGTGGCGGCGGGCGATGGCCCGCGCCACCGGGCGGGTGCGGCACGAGTGGTGGGCTCTGGCGGGTGGGGCGGTGGTCGCGCTGCTCGGTGAGTCCGTGGTGCCGCTGGTCCTGGGGGCGGCCGGGGTGCCGCTGATACGGCGCGTACGACGGGCCAGGGAGGCGCGGCTCGAAGGGGAACGCAGGGCCGCCGCGGTGATCGCGTTGTGCGGGGCGCTCGCGGGAGAGGTGCGGGCGGGGCGGCAGCCGGGGGAGGCGTTGAGGGTTGCTGGTGCCGCCGGTGCTGGGCTCGGTGCGGCGCGGGCCGGGGTACTGGCTGCCGCGCGGTTCGGTGGGGATGTGCCGGGGGCGCTTGAGGAGGCGGCGCGGGAGCCGGGGGCGCAGGGGTTGCTGGGCCTCGCGGCGTGCTGGCGGGTGGCGGTGGACCGTGGCGCCGGGCTCGCGGCGGGCCTTGAGCGGCTGGAGGGCGCACTGCGGGCGGAGCGGGATCAGCGTGCCGATCTGCGGGCCCAGTTGGCGGGGGCGCGGTCGACGGCGGTGATGCTCGCTGGGCTTCCGGTCCTCGGGCTGCTGATGGGGAGCGCGCTCGGGGCGGCGCCGCTGCGGGTGTTGCTGCATACCGGCGCGGGGCTCGGATGCCTGGCGGCGGGCGGGGTGTTGGAGGGCGCCGGCGTGTGGTGGGCGCTGCGGGTCGTGCGGGGGGCGGAGGAGCGATGAGTCTCGTGGTCCACAAGCTGGGGGTGGCCGTGTGGGGTGCGGCGGCCGTGTTGTGGCTGATGTCGGCGGTCCTTGCGGCGCGGCGTGGGCGGGTGGCGCGGAGGCGTTCGGGGACCGTGCTGGGAGTGGTGGAGCGGCTGCCGGGGAGTGCGTCGAGGCGTTGGTTCCGGTGGCGGGGCGCGGTGCGGGGGTGGCTGGCGGTGGCCGGGGCGGTGAGCGCCGGGTGGGTGCTGGTGGGCGGTGTTCCGGGGTGCCTTGTGGGGCTGGGCGCCGGGTACGGGGTGTGGCGTTGGTGGCGGGGGCGGGGCGTCCGCGTCGCGGAGTTCGATGCCGCGGAGGCTTCTCGGCAACTCCCCTTGGCCGCTGACCTTTTGGCGGCCTGCGTCGCTGCGGGCGCGGAGCCTGTCGTAGCCGCTCAGGCGGTGGGCGATGCGCTGAAGGGGCCGGTCGGGGAGCGACTTGCACAGGGGGCCGCTGAGGTCCGGCTCGGCGGTGAACCAGCCGACGCGTGGCGGAGGTTGGGTGCGATACCGGGTGCGGGGGCGCTGGCTCGCCTGCTGGAGCGGGCGGGGGAGTCGGGGGCTCCGGCGGCGGATCCGGTGGCGCGTCTCGCCGCGGACTGCCGTGCGGAACGGGGTCGTACGGCGACGGCGGCCGCGCGAAGGGCCGGCGTGCTGATGACGGCGCCGGTGGGGCTGTTCTTCTTGCCCGCGTTCATCGCGGTGGGGGTGCTGCCTGTGGTGATCGGCCTGGCGGGCGGGTTGTTGAGAGGCATCTGAGCAGCTCGACGGTTTGTGGCCCGACGGCCGGGTGGCTGGATGGCGGCTTCGTGAGGCGTGGCTGCCGCGATCTGAACGGACGGAAATTTCATGGGGGTTGAGATGTGGGGACAGTTGTGTGCGCGGGCGTTGCGGCGCAGGGCAGGTGCGGTGCGGGGGGACTCGGGGATGGTCACTTCGGAGTACGCGATGGGCCTTGTCGCGGCGGTGGGATTCGCCGGACTGCTCTACAAGGTGGTGACGAGCGGGCAGGTCAGGGCGGCGTTGCAGGCGGTCGTGGAGAAGGCGCTCGATGTCCAGTTCTGACTCGACGTGCGGTTCTGAGAGGGACACGGGCGGCCGGGGCGGCCGCCACGGGGACCAAGGGTTCGTGACGGCTGAGGCGGCCGTGGTGCTGCCCACGCTCGTGCTGTTCACGATGGCGCTGGTGTGGGCGTTGCTGACCGCGTCCGCGCAGATCCAGTGCGTGGACGCGGCGCGGGCCGGGGCGCGCGCGGTGGCCAGGCAGGACCCCGAGAGCGCGGCCGTGGCGGCGGCTCGGCAGGCGGC
>NZ_BAAAUG010000135.1:12502-26678 GCF_039533825.1 Streptomyces rectiviolaceus | reverse complement strand
CGTCGGGGCCCCGCACAGACACTGTGCGGGGCCCCGACGGCGTACGCGGAGAGAAACCCTCAACCCCGCTGCGCGGCGAGCTCCTTGGCCGCTTCTGTCAGGTCCTTCGCCGTGTCGATCGCCCGCCAGTAGGCGCCCTGCGGCAGCGGGAAGCCCGCCAGGCTCTTCTCACGGGCCAGGCGCGGGAACGTGGTGCGCTCGTGGTCGCCGCGGTCCGGCAGGAGCGCGGTGAAGGAGGCGGAGAAGACGTACACGCCCGCGTTGATCAGATACGGGGACGGCGGGGACTCGATGAAGTCCGTGATGTGGCCGAACGCGTCCGTCTCGACGACGCCCCACGGGATGCGGGGGCGGGCGAGGGCGAGGGTCGCGGTGGCGTCGCGCTCGGCGTGGAAGGCCGCCATGTCGCGCAGCGAGAAGCGGGTCCAGATGTCGCCGTTCGTCGCGTACCAGGGGCGGTCCGCGTGCGGGAGGTGGCGGGCGGCGTACTTGAGGCCGCCGCCGCGCCCCAGGGGCTCCTTCTCGACGACCGTGGTGACGTTCAGGGGGAGATCGGCCGACTCCAGCCACTCCTGGAGCACTTCGGCGAGATGGCCGCAGGAGACGACCGCGTCCGTCACGCCCTCGGCCGCCAGCCAGGAAAGCTGATGGCCGATGATCGGGGTCCCTGTGCCAGGGATCTCGACCATCGGCTTGGGCCGGTCATCGGTGTACGGACGGAGGCGCGAGCCCTGGCCGCCGGCCAGGACGACGGCCTGCGTGGGCCTGTGAGCGTGAGGGTCGCCGGTCATGCCGGAACCCTACGTGCCGCCCCGGTCAGCCGTTCTGGTGGGCGGCGACGCCCGTCGCGAAGGACGTGTCGCAGACCGGGCGCGCATACGACTGGGCACGGCTCGGACCGTACTTCTGGACGGCCGCGCGGCCGAGGGCACGGGCGATGGAGACGCAGTGCCGGGCGAGCGACGGGTGGCGGTTCACCTCCTGCTGGAGGTGGGTGAGCGCGACGCCCGGGTTCTTGTCCTGGAGCTCCAAGAGCAGCCGGTCGCGCAGGACGGCCTGCGGGGCGCGGGACTTGGCAGGCACGGAAAGATCGCCGGCGGATGCGGTGAGCATCGAATCCGAGGAGTTCCCGGACCAGTTGACGCTGGTGACCGCGAGGGTCCCGGAGAGCACCAGCATCACGGGCAGGACGAGGGCGAGCGTGCGGCCGATGCGTCGGGCGGGGCCTCGGTGGGCTCGGCGCGGCTTCTGGGTGTAGTTGGCGGAGTGCGTCACGCGAGTGAGCGTAGCGGTCGGTGATGATTTGGCGACATTACGTCACTCGGTCGAGCGACGGAGAATGAGGTTTCTCTGGAGCAGTGTTGACGCGCGCGAGGCGAAATGACCGGTCTGCCGGGGTATTTGTCGACAACGCGGGCGAACGCGCAGGGCCCCGCACCGAAGCGCGGGGCCCTGCGGCTGCTGGTGAGCCGGGTCGGTCGGCCGAGTCGGCCGACCGGGTCAGTCGGTGAGACGCTCGCCCGTCGACGTCGAGAACACGTGGATCTCGCCCGGACGCGGCACGACGTGCAGCTCCGTGCCCTTCTCGGGGACCTTGCGGCCGTTCACGCGGACCACGAGGTCCTTGTGCTCGCCGCCGACCTCGGCCGAGCCGTAGACGTAGCCGTCGGCGCCGAGCTCCTCGACGACGTTCACGGAGACGGCGAGGCCCGCCGGGGCGTCCTCGGTCTCCTTGGAGAGGGACTTCGCGGTGGAGCCGTCCTGCTCGACGATGTCGAAGTGCTCCGGACGGACGCCGACCGTGACCGTGCGGTCGCCCTTGTCGGCCGCGGCGGACAGCGCCGCGCGGTTGACCGGCACGACGGAGTTGCCGAACTTCACGCCGCCGTCGGTGATCGGGACCTCGACGAGGTTCATGGCGGGGGAGCCGATGAAGCCCGCGACGAAGAGGTTCGCCGGGCGGTCGTACATGTGGCGCGGCGAGTCGACCTGCTGGAGCAGACCGTCCTTCAGCACGGCCACGCGGTCGCCCATGGTCATGGCCTCGACCTGGTCGTGGGTGACGTAGACGGTGGTGATGCCGAGGCGGCGCTGGAGCGAGGCGATCTGCGTACGGGTGGAGACACGCAGCTTGGCGTCGAGGTTCGACAGCGGCTCGTCCATCAGGAAGACCTGCGGCTCACGCACGATGGCGCGACCCATGGCGACACGCTGGCGCTGACCGCCGGAGAGCGCCTTGGGCTTGCGGGCCAGGTAGTCCGTGAGGTCGAGGATCTTCGCCGCGTCCTCGACCTTCTGGCGGATCTCGGCCTTGTTGACGCCGGCGATCTTCAGGGCGAAGCCCATGTTGTCGGCGACGGTCATGTGCGGGTAGAGCGCGTAGTTCTGGAACACCATGGCGATGTCCCGGTCCTTGGGCGGCAGGTGCGTGACGTCACGCTCGCCGATGCGGATCGCGCCGGCGTTCACGTCCTCCAGGCCCGCGAGCATGCGCAGGGAGGTGGACTTTCCGCAGCCGGAGGGACCGACGAGGACGAGGAATTCGCCGTCCGCGACGTCGAGCTCGAGCTGGTCGACGGCGGGCTTGTCGCCACCCGGGTAGATGCGGGTCGCCTTGTCGAACGAAACAGTGGCCATGGTGAGGGCCCCCTTCACCGGCAGGAACGTGCCGGACGATCCGTTGTAAAGAGAGGAGTGGTGTAGTCCACCTGAGTGAACTGCTCGTGACCGTACCCCGGGGGTCATGGGTCTGTCAGTAGTCGGGGAGCCTCGACCTTCGAGGAAATTTTCGACGGGCGCATGGGCGGTGTTGGTTACACTGCTCAAGCACGTCAGCGCACGCCTCCTTAGCTCAGATGGCCAGAGCAACGCACTTGTAATGCGTAGGTCGTCGGTTCGAATCCGACAGGGGGCTCCGAGTGGCCGAAGGCCCCGCTCACCTCTCCGGTGGGCGGGGCCTTCGCGCGTTCTCCGTATGTGCGCTCAGTGGCGGCCCGACAAGCGGTTCGCGATGCGGGCCAGGCGGGGGGCCTGGGTGGTCGGGGTGGTCAGTTCTTGGCGGTCGGCGTTGCGGTAGGTCGCGTACATGCCCTGGACGCCCAGCCAGCGGAACGGCTCCGGTTCCCACTTGCGGACCTTGTGGTTGACCCAGGGGAGGGTCGTGAGGTCAGTGGTGCCTGCCTGGCCCGAGTCCTGCTGGACCAGGTCGCGCAGGGTGCGGGCCGCGAGGTTGGCGGTGGCGACGCCCGAGCCGACGTAGCCGCCCGCCCAGCCGAGGCCCGTGGCGCGGTCCAGGGTGACCGTGGCGCACCAGTCGCGGGGGACGCCGAGCACGCCGGACCAGGCGTGGGCGATCTCGACTCCGGCCAGTTGCGGGAAGAAGCGGGTCAGGATTTCGTGCAGGGCCTCGATCGTGGCGGGCTGGGTGCGGCCGTCGTTGTCCGTCTTTGAGCCGTAGCGGTACGGGACGCCTCTGCCGCCAAGTGTGATGCGGCCGTCGGCGGTGCGCTGGGCGTACATGTACGCGTGCGCCATGTCGCCGAGCGTCTCGCGGCCCTCCCAGCCGATCGACTCCCATTGGGTGTCCGACAGGGGTTCTGTTGCGATCATTGAGGAGTTCATGGGGAGCCACGTGCGGCGTTGGCCCTTGAGGGATGCCGTGAAGCCCTCCGTGCAGCGCAGGATGTACGGGGCGCGGACCGTGCCGTAGGGCGTGATGGCGTGCTTCGGCTTGATCTCTGTGACGGGGGTTGATTCGTGGATCGTCACGCCGAGTGCCTCGACCGCCGCCGCCAGGCCCTTCACCAGTTTCACCGGGTGCAGGCGCGCGCCGTGCGGGGTCCAGGTGGAGCCGACGGCGCCCGCGACGCGGATCCGGTCGGCCGTCTCGCGGGCGCCGTGCAGCGTGCGGTCCTTCTCGCCGTATGCCAGTTCCGTCGCGTGGAACTCCTTCAGGCGGGCCAACTGGGCCGGGGTGTACGCGACTTCGAGTACGCCGCCGTGGTGGATGTCCGCGTCGATCCCTTCGGCCTTCGCCGTCTCGATCACCTCGGTGACCGTCTCGTTCATTGCCTCCTGGAGGCGGACCGCCGCCTCCCTGCCGTGCAGGCGGGCGTAGCGGTCGCGGCCGGCGATGCCGTTGTAGAGCCAGCCGCCGTTGCGTCCGGAGGCTCCGTATCCGCAGAACTTCTGTTCCAGGACGGTGATGCGGAGGAAGGGGGCGGCCTTCTTCAGGTAGTACGCGGTCCACAGGCCCGTGTAGCCGCCGCCGACTATGCAGACGTCGGCACTCTCGTCGCCCGGCAGGGGTTCACGGGGGGCCGGAGTGCCGTGATCCGCGTACCAGAACGAGATGCCGCCGTTGATCGTGCTGCTCATGTGCGGGACGTTACTGCGCTGGTGGGGGCTTTGGGGAGGGGTGCGGGGGCGGGCGTTCCGATACGTTGATCCGGTGCGTGGCGGAGCGTCACGCGCGGAGATCTTGGAGGACTGTTCAGATGGCCGTACGCGCCGTACGCAAGGCCGGGCGCATCGTCGCCGCGGTGGCTGCCACCGCACTCGTCGCCGGGGGCGCAGTCGCCTGCGGGCCCGAGGACCTCACGGGCGGGGGCGACAACAAGGCTTCGGAGTCCGCGCCCGCCGGCGGTCCCGAGGCGAAGGAGCCGCCGGCCGGGACCGACGCGCTCGCGAAGGTGCCCGCGACGGTGAAGGGTGGCGTGATCACGGTCGGCGACCCGAAGGCCGGGCACACGGTCAAGCTGTACGAAGACGCGCGCTGCCCGATCTGCAAGAAGTTCGAGGAGTCCGGTGCGCAGGCCCTGGTGAAGCCGGTGGCCGAGGGGAAGGTGAAGGTGGAGTACACGCTCGCCTCGTTCCTCGACAAGAACCTCGGCGGCAGTGGTTCGGTGAACGCGGCGAACGCGCTGCGGGCCTCGGTGGAGGCGGGCAAGTTCCCGCAGTTCCACGCCGCGGTGTTCGCCAATCAGCCCGAGAGCGAGACCGAGGACGCCTACACGCCGGCCTTTCTGTTGAAGATCGCCGACAAGGTGGACGGGCTGCGGGGCGCCGAGTTCGACAAGGCGGTGAAGAAGGGGACGTACAAGAAGTGGGTCGGTGAGGCCATGCAGGCTTTCACCGACGACGGCATGCAGGGCACGCCGACCGTCGTCATCGACGGGAAGAAGGCGGACAGCAACTCGCTGTTCGACCAGGACGCGTTCGCCAAGGAGCTCAAGGCCTCCGGGATCGCCTGACCCGGCACGCCTCCGGTGCCGGGCGTACGGCACTCCGGGCCAGCGGAAAGCAGGCGAGGCCGATCAGGAGGTACGCGTATCTCCAGGGGCTCGGCACCCAGTAGGTGAGGACGGCGATCACTCCCGCTAGGGCGTAACTCACGCCTACGTCAAGGGTGTTGGCCGAGGGCGGTGGAGCGCTGCGGATGTAGGCCGGGACGGCCTGCCCGGCCGCCCTCGTGCCCCGAACAATCCCCATGCGGGGATTCACCCACGCCGGTAGCGTCGCGGGCGTGATCGACATTCGCGTTCCGGACGAGCTGATCGAGTCGCAGTACGAGTACGCGGGGGAGCCGGGCCGTGCCTTCATCGCGGCGCTGCCCGCGCGCGTGGCCGAGTTCGTCGAGCGGTGGGACCTGACGGTCGACGGGCCCTCGATGCACGGCATGGCCGCGCTGGTGCTGCCCGTGGTGCGGCGGGACGGCACCCCCGCCGCGGTCAAGTTCCAGCTCCTCGACGAGGAGACCGAGGGGGAGCCGGTCGGGCTGCGGGTGTGGGACGGCGACGGGGCGGTGCGGTTGCTGGACCACGACGAGGGCACGGGCACGATGCTGCTCGAACGCCTTGACTCCGGGCGGATGTTGTCGACGATGACGGACACGCGGAAGGCAGTGCTCGTCATTGCCGAGCTGCTCGCGCGGCTCACCGCCGTGCCCGCGCCCGAGGGGATGCGGCGGCTGGGGGACATCGCGGCGGAGATGGTCAACGATCTGCCGGAGGCGCTGAGGGCGATCTCCGATCCCGCCGAGCGGGCGATCGTGGAGCGGTGCGGGGGCGCGGTGCGCGAGGTCATGGGGGAGCCGGGCGACCGGCTGCTGCACTGGGACCTGCACTTCGAGAACGTCCTGGCCGCCGAGCGCGAGCCGTGGCTCGCCATCGACCCGAAGCCGCTGGCCGGGGACCCCGGGTTCGACCTCTGGCCCGCGATCAACAACCGCTTCGATGTGGATGACGTGTTGTGGCGGTTCGATGCGATGAGTGAGGTGCTCGGGCTGGACCGGGAGCGGGCGCGTGCGTGGACGCTGGGGCGGGTGCTGCAGAACGCGCTGTGGGAGATCGAGGACGGGCGGTCCCTTGACGAGGAGGACTTGGAGGTTGCGCGGTTGCTGTTGGGGGTGCGGTGAGGGGCCGTTGCTGTTGGTGGTGGATGCGGTGAAATGCGGTTGTCGGGGTGCGGTGAGGTCGTCGTACTCTGCCGCCATGATTCGCACCGCCACACCTGCCGACGTTCCCGTCATCCACGCCATGGTCCGCGACCTCGCGGAGTACGAGAAGGCCCTCGACGAGGCCAGGGCGACCGAGGAGCAGCTGCGTGAGGCGCTCTTCGGGGAGCGGCCCGCCGCGTTCGCGCACATCGCGGAGGACGACGCGTCGGGGGAGGTCGTCGGGTTTTCGCTGTGGTTCCTGAACTTCTCCACTTGGCGCGGGGTGCACGGGATCTACCTGGAGGACCTGTACGTACGGCCCGAGGTGCGCGGCGGCGGTCACGGCAAGGCGCTGCTTGCCGAGCTCGCGCGGATCTGTGTGGAGCGGGGTTATGAGCGGCTTGAGTGGTCCGTGCTCGACTGGAACGAGCCGTCGATCAACTTCTACAAGTCGCTCGGTGCGCTGCCGCAGGACGAGTGGACCGTGTATCGGTTGACCGACGGGGCGTTGGCCGCCTTGGGGGCATGAGGGGCAGCCGTATCAGGGGATCAGGGGATCAGGGGATCAGGACCACCTTGCCCGTGGTGCGGCGGTTCTCCAGGTCGGTGTGGGCCTCTGCCGCCTTCGACAGGGGGTAGCGCTGCACCGCCGGGGTGAAGTGACCCTTCGCCGCTTCGGCGATGGCCGCCAGCTCCAGGGTGCGGATCGGGTTGTCGCCGCCCGCCTTCTGCATCATCGCCGGGCCGAGTACGCCGGTCTGGGTGATGCCGCGGGCCGCCAGCTGCTCGTCGGTGAACGTCAGGGGTTCGCCGTCGTGCAGGCCCTTGCCCGACCAGCCGAAGACGATGTGCGCGCCGCCGGGGGCGAGGAGGTCCACGGCGGCCAGGCCTGCCTCGCCGCCCACTCCGTCGAAGACGACGGTCGCGCCGGGGACGCCGAGCTTCGTCAGGTACGCGTGCGCCTCGTCCGGCCAGTCCGGGTTCCTGTAATCGATGGCGAGGTCCGCGCCGTACGCGCTGACCCGGTCCGTCTTCTCCGGGCCGCCCGCCAGGCCGATCACCGTGGCGCCCGCGTGCTTGGCGTACTGGACCAGGAGCGTGCCGATGCCGCCCGCCGCCGCCGGGACGACGGCCACGGAGTCGGGGGTCAGCTCGGCGAACTGCAGGATTCCCATCGTCGTACGGCCCGTGCCGATCAGGGCCACGGCCTGTGCGTCGTCCAGGCCTTCGGGGATCTCGTGCAGGCGGGAGGCCTCGGTGACGACCAGCTCGCCGTAGCCCCCGGGGGCGAAGCCGATGTGGGCGACCACGCGCTTGCCGAGCCAGCCGCTGTCGACTCCCTCGCCGAGTGATTCGACCGTGCCGGCCACCTCGCGGCCCGGGATCGTGGGCAGCTCGGGGAGTTCGGGGAGCGGGCCCTTGATCCCTGCGCGGATCGCGGTGTCCAGGAGGTGCACGCCTGCCGCGGTCACCGCGATGCGGACCTGGCCGGGGGCCGGTGCGGGGTCCTGGGTCTCCTCGTACGTGAGGTGTTCGGCCGGGCCGAAGGTGTGCAGGCGGATGGCGTGCATGGGGCTTGCTCCTTGGGCTTGGGCGGAGGGTGTCGGGGTTGGGTTTGGGTTTCGGCTCTGGGTTTGGGCGGTGGGCTTTGGGGCTTGACGCCACCCTCTTACCTCAAGCGGACTTGAGGTCAAGCCTTGTGGAGGTCAGTGCGAGGGTCACCGCCTCCAGCGCGCTGTTGAAGGAAACCTCGGAGAGCAGGCCGGGCGCGGCGACCTGGTCTCCGGCCAGGTAGACGCCGTCGCCGCGGTCGATCGCCGGGCGGTCGCGCCAGGTGGTGCCGGGCAGGTCCACCGCGCCGGTGCGGCCGTTGGACACGGAGGTGCGGCGCCAGACCAGGCGGTCGCGCCAGTCGGGGAAGCCGAGGTCGAGCAGGTGGTCGGCGCGGGCCACGCCGTCCGCCTTGGACTCCTCGGGGGAGAGCGGGATCTGACCCTGGATGAGTTCCTGGCCCGCGGGGGCGAGGGTGCGGTCCTGGGTGGTGAACCGTTCGATCCAGCCGGTCCTGTCCAGGTCGGAGATCGCGAAGGGGTCGCCCTTGCGGGAGTTGAGGGCCACGTCGACGAGGGTGGTGCGGGCGCTGTCCCACTGGAGAGCATCGTCCTGGAGGAGGCGGCGGGCCGCGGGGAGCGAGGTGGCGACGACGGTCGGGCCCGCGGCGGGGAGCGAGGCGAGGGTGTCGATGCGGGACAGCGTCTCCACGCGTACGCCCATGTTCCAGGCGAGCGTCGCCATGCGGTCGATGACCGAGCCCCAGCCGCCGCGCGGGTAGTGCGCCTCAGGGGGCAGTTTCGTGGCGCGGCGCAGGCGCTCGTGCACGAACCTGGCGGAGAGGGAGCCGGGGTCGTGGTGGAACGTCGCCACGGCGATGTAGTGCGCGGCGGCGCGTGCGCCTTCCTCGCCGACCTCGCCTGCGGCCCAGGTCATGAAGTCCTTGTCCACCGGCGCCTGTTCGGGCTTGCGGCGCAGGAGCTTCAGCATCGCGAGGGGTGGGGTGCGGCGGAGCCTGCCCTGGTGGTGGAGGCGGAGGCGGGTGCCTTCGATGGGCGGGATGGGGGCGAGGGGGCCGATGAGGTCGCGCTGCTTGAGCCAGGTCCAGTGGGGGCCGCCGTTGTAGAGGGCGTGCGGGCCCTCGTTCGTGCGGTACGCGCCTTCGGCGGTGCGGGCTCGGCCGCCGAGGGTGTGGTGGGCCTCGTGGATGGTCACCCGGGCGCCGGCTTCCGCGGCGGAGATGGCCGCGGTGAGACCGGCGAAGCCGCCGCCGATGACGGTGAGGTGGGTGGGGGCCGGGTTCTTGGGGTGGTTGCGGTTGCGGTTGCTGGCCACGGGGCGGGCTCCTGTCGTGGTCGTGGTCGCGGTGCTGTCTGGTGCGCTCACTTCGTACGACGGATGGGGGTGGCCGGGATGTGACATCGGGGTGTGATCGGGATGCGTCGGCGTTGTCAGTGGGTGGGTGCACGATGGGCGCATGGGACAGAGGGATCGGCAGAGGGACGCGGCAGGGGTGAAGAAGGCTCGGCGGCCGGAGGTGCGGTTGCCTGCGCTGCGGGCGCATGGCGGGGGTGAGTTGGAGCCCGACGGGGATTACGACGGGGTCGAGTTCCGGGACCTTGATCTGGCGGAGCAGGACGGCGGGGGGTCCCTGTTCCTGGACTGCGCGGTGACGGGCTGCGGGGTGACGGAGACCCGGCTCAGCCGGGCGCGGTTCGTGGACTCCGTGCTGACGGAGCTGCGGGGGGTCGGCACGGAGCTGGTGGAGGCTTCGCTGCGGGACGTGGAGGTGGTGGACGCGCGGCTGGGGGGTGTTCAGCTGCACGGGAGTGTGCTGGAGCGGGTCGTTGTCCGGGGCGGGAAGATCGACTATCTGAACCTGCGGAAGGCGCGGTTGAAGGATGTTGTCTTCGAGGGATGCGTGCTGGTGGAGCCGGACTTCGGGCAGGCGGTGCTGGAGCGGGTGGAGTTCGTGGGCTGCGTGCTGAAGGGGGCGGACTTCAGTGGCGTCCGGATGAAGGATGTCGACCTGCGGGAGGCTGCGGAGGTCGACATTCTGCGGGGGATCGACTGCTTGGCGGGGGCGGTGATCAGTACGGCGCAGCTGATGGATCTGGCGCCGGCGTTTGCTGCGCAGGTGGGGGTGCGGGTGGAGTAGCTGCGGGTGCGTGCGCCTGTGGGTACGGTGCCGCGCCGGTATGTCCGTCCTCGCTATCGTCCGGTGGCCGCGGGGTTGCTTCGGTTCCGGAGCGCCGCGAACTGTGCTCCCGGCGGACATACCGCCGCGTCCCCTCGCGTGCGTTGCCGTCTGCGGCGCGGTCCGTGTGTGGGTGCGGTGCCGCGCCGGTATGTCCGTCCTCGCTATCGTCCGGTGGCCGCGGGGCTGCTTCGGCTCGGGAGCGCCGCGAACTGTGCTCCGGGCGGACATACCGCCACGTCCCCTCGCGTGCGTCGCCGAGTGCGGATGGGTCGTGGGCCTGCTTCTGCGGCTGGCGGAACATCGCAACCTGCCGACGTACACGGCCCACCCACCCACTTACGCACGGCCCACCCACCCACCTACGCACGGCCCACCCGCCCACCTACGCACGGCCCACCCACCCAGGCTTGAACGTCCTCCCCTCCGACCCCACGACGCAGATGCCCCACCCACCCCCCACTCCCTTACGCGCCCCCTGGCACTGCGGGGCAATCGGGTGGGTGGGCGGGAAAGCTTGTTCGTTCAGGGGAGGATGCGGGGTGATCGGGTGGGTGGGTGGGGGAGGCTTGTTCGGCCGGAGGCGGATGCGGGGGGAAGTGTTGGGCGCCTACGCCCGGGGGAAGCGGGACTGGAGGGACCAGATCGTGGGGTTCTCCCCCAGGGACTCGTGGAGGTCGATGAGGTCCGCCAGGAGGTCCTGGAGGAAGTCCCTTGCCTCGCGGCGGAGTTCGGAGTGGGAGAACGTCAGCGGGGGCTCTTCCGCCCGCATCCAGTCCGCCTCGATGTCCACCCACCCGAAGCGACGGGTGAACAGCATCCGGTCCGTCGACTCCGTGAAGTCGAGCTCGGCGTGCTGGGGCCGGGACGCCCTGCTCCCGCGGGGATCCTGGTCCACGAGCTCGACGATGTCGCACAGCGCCCACGCGAAGTCGAGGACGGGAACCCATCCCCAGGCTGTGGACAGCTCCCGGTCCGCCTTCGTGTCCGCGAGATACACGTCCCCGCAGAACAGGTCGTGCCGCAGCGCGTGGACGTCCGCGCCGCGGTAGTCGAACTGCGGGGGGTCGGGAAAGCGGTGGGAGAGGGCGTAGCCGATGTCGAGCACGTATGTGATGGTGTCACGGCGCCGGTCGGCGCCGGACGTCACGGCAGCAGGCGCTGTTCCTTCGCCACGGCCACCGCTCCCGCCCTCGTGTCCACGCCGAGCTTGTCGTAGATCCGGCCCAGATGCGTCTTCACCGTGGCCTCGCTGATGAACAGCGCGCGGGCGATGTCGCGGTTGCCGAGGCCCTGGGAGAGCTGCGCGAGGATGTCGAGCTCGCGCTCGGTGAGGGTGGGCAGCGGCTTGCGCATCCGGGCCATCACGCGGGACGCGACCGGTGGGGAGAGCGTCGTGCGGCCCTGCGCGGCGGCGTGGATCGCGGCGAAGAGCTCCTCGGGGCGCTCGGCCTTCAAGAGGTAGCCCGTCGCGCCCGCCTCGATGGCGCGGGTGATGTCGGCGTCCGTGTCGTACGTCGTCAGGACCAGGACGTGGGGTGCGGGGCTGGTGGCTGACGTGATCTGGCGCGTTGCCTCCACGCCGTCCATGCCCTCGCCGAGCTGCAGGTCCATCAGGACCACGTCCGGCGTCAGCTTCGCGGCGAGCGCGATCGCCTCCTCGCCGGTGCCCGCCTCGCCGACCACCTCGATGTCCGGCGCGCTGCCGAGCAGGGCGAGCAGTCCGGCGCGTACGACGATGTGGTCGTCGCAGACCAGGAGGCGGACCGGGGGCGGCGTGGCGGTTGTCATGGGGTCTCCTGCGGGGGCAAGGGGATCGCGACCGAGAGCACCGTGCCCTCGCCCGGTGCCGACTCGATCGTCAGTGTGCCGCCGAGCTGCTGTGCGCGGGCGCGGATCGCGGGAAGGCCGTGCCCCCGACGGTCGGAGGCGGGCGGCTGCGCGGTGGGCGTGAAGCCGCGGCCGTCGTCCGCGACGTCGAGTACCACCTGATCGTCCAGGTGTGTGAGCGTCAGCGCCGCAGTCGTCGCGTCGGCGTGCTCCGTCACGTTGGCCAGGGCGCCCTGTGCGATGCGCAGGAGCGCGGACTGCGTCCGGTCGGGGAGTGGGGCGGGCGTGCCCTCGCTGTGGAAGCGGACCGGGAGTCCCGCGTCCTGCGCGGTGCGCGCGGCCAGCGTCCGCAGCGCCTCGTCCAGGCCGCCGCCGTCGGCGAGGTCGGCGGGCGCCAGGTCGTGCACGAAGCGGCGGGCCTCGGCGAGGCCGCGTTCGGTGATCGACTCGGCCGTACGGACATGGGTGCGGGCCGTGGCCGGGTCCGTGTCCCAGAGGCGGTCGGCGGCCTGGAGGAGCATCTGCTGGCTGGACAGGCCCTGGGCGAGGGTGTCGTGGATCTCCATGGAGATGCGCTGGCGCTCGGCCAGGGTGCCTTCGCGGCGCTCGGTGGCGGCCAGTTCGCGGCGGGTGCGGATGAGGTCGTCGATCAGTTCGCGCTGGCGGGCCGCCTGGCGCTGCATGTAGGCGAATACCGCTGTCGCGATGGCCGACACGGCGGGTGGCCCGAGGATCAGGTCGGGGTCGTAGCGGCCCGCGAGCCGCAGTTGTGACGCGATGACGCAGCCGGTCAGGACGGCCACCAGGACCAGGGCCGCGCGCGGCGGCAGCATCCGCATGCCGGTGAAGAAGAGCGGGACGGCGCACCACGCGAAGCTCGGCGCGAGGATCACGAGGACCAGCCAGACCGCGACGACCAGGGCGAGCCAGGTGAGGCGGCGTGGGGTGGGGCGGGCGCCGGGTGCCGGGCCGGACTCGTAGCCGGACGCGTACGACGCGGAACGTTTCCCCCGCAGGGCGGCGGTGAGCGGCGGAAGGGCGTAGAGGACGGCCAGGACCGCGGAGAGCGCGATGATCCAGGGGACGCGCGCACCGCCGGGGTGGCGCAGCAGGAAGCGGGCCAGAGAGGTGGCGAGGAGGAGGTAGAACGCCGCGTGCATGACGGCCGCGAGCCAGCGTGAGTCGGGGTCCGTGGAACCCCTGCCCACGGGGACGCCCTCGTCCTTTGCCACGGCTTCGCTCCTTCCGGCTCGGCGCTGAACTGCGCAAACAACCTCATTGTGACCCGGCAGGACCACCAAGGGGTCAACCGATCGGCTGACCCTCGTGTCCACCGAGCCGCAGGCAGGTGGCAGCCGGTACGTCGACGGGGACGGGCCCCCGGCGGCCGGAGGATCGATGGCAGAGGAAAACCACCTCCCCCTGATCCCCGCCTTCACCCGAGGAGCCCCCGATGAAGAAGATCTCCCGCCGCACCCGTGTCCTGACCGTCGCCGCGACCGCCGCCGTCCTCGGCGCCGGCACCTTCGGCGCCGTCTCCGCCAGCGCGGAGGCCCCGGCCGCCGCCGCCAAGGCCGCCGTCACCGCCGACGCGGGCAGCAAGAACCTCACGCAGTCGACGCACCTGAACATCGACGCCGCGACCAAGGCCGCCCAGGCCACCCTCGACGCCGCCGAGAAGGAGAACCAGCGCGTCACGGTCGCCGTGGTCGACCGCAACGGCAACACGATCGTCACCCTGCGCGGCGACGGCGCCGGGCCGCAGTCGTACGAGTCGGCCGAGAAGAAGGCGTACACCGCCGTCTCCTGGAACGCGCCCACCTCCGAGCTGGCCAAGAACCTGGAGAAGACCCCGAACCTGAAGGACATCCCCGGCACCCTCTTCCTCGCGGGCGGTGCGCCGGTGACCGCCAAGGGCGCTCCCATCGCGGGCATCGGTGTCGCGGGCGCCCCGTCCGGCGACCTGGACGAGAAGTTCGCGAAGGCGGGCGTCGCGGCGCTCGGCCGCTGAGCCGCCGGATCTCATCATGCTGAGGCTGTTCCCGGCCCGTACGACGACGAGGAGGACGAACATGACAAGGACCGCTGAGGACCAGCGGCTGCTCGACGCCGCCCGGGCCGGGAACGCCCCGGACGTCGCCACGATCGAATACCCCCAGGTC
>NZ_BAAAUG010000135.1:0-12373 GCF_039533825.1 Streptomyces rectiviolaceus | reverse complement strand
CGCGACACCGAGCTGCGCACGCCCCTGCTGCTCGCCGTCCTGGGTGACCGGGTCGAGGCCGCGCGGGTCCTGGTCGCCGCCGGAGCCGACGTCGACGCCCAGGACCACCGCGCCGACAGCCCCTGGCTGGCCACCGGCGTGACCGGCAGCGTCGCCATGCTGCACGTCCTGCTTCCGGCGGGGCCCGACCTGAAGCTCCGCAACCGCTTCGGCGGGATCTCCGTGATCCCCGCGTCGGAGCGCGGACACGTCGCGTACGTACGGGAAGTCCTGCGCGTCACCGACATCGACGTCGACCACGTCAACGGCCTGGGCTGGACCGCCCTGTTGGAGGCCGTGATCCTCGGCGACGGCGGACGCGCCCACCAGGAGATCGTGGAGCTGCTGCTCGCCGCGGGCGCGACGCCCGGCCTCGCCGACCGGGACGGCGTCACGCCCCTCGCGCACGCCGAGCGCCATGGCTTCGCGGAGATCGCCGCGGTGTTGAGGGCCGCCTCGTGAAGGCGCGTCGGGCCTTCGCCACCGGGGCGTCGGCGGTCGTGGCTGCTGCTGTCCTCGCGGGCTGCGGAGTTGGAGGGGGCGGCCCCGCCGATGCCGCGCCCGCCCGGGCGACCGCCACGGCCACCCTCCCCGCGGAACAGCGCACCCCCGAAGGCACCCTCCTGGTGGCCGACTTCGGCTCGGACACCGTCACCTTCGTCGACCCCGAGCGCGGCCCCATCGAGTCCGTGAAGGTCGGCACCGCCCCCTACGGGCTGGCCGTGGGGGAGGACGGCCGCGCCTGGGTCGCCACCGCGGATGCCGTGGCCGTCGTCGACACCAGTACCCGTGAGCGCGTCGACCGCATCCCCTACGAGACGGACAGCGGCCCCGCGACGACCGGCGAGTACCGCGGCGGCGGCATGGGCATCGCCCTCTCCCCGGAGGGCGAGCATGTCTACGTGGGTGTCAACGTCCCTGACGGCAAGGGGACGCTGGAAGTCATCGACACCGAGAAGCGCGAGGTCACCGACACCGTGCCGGTCGGCAGGCGCCCCTTCGACGTGGACGTGTCGAAGGACGGCCGGGAGGTCTACGCGACCAACCACGACTCCTTCGACGTGACGGTCGTACGCGCCGAATCCCTGAAGCCCCGCCGCATCGAAGTCGCCCCCTACGGCACGGAAGGCGGCCTCGGCTCCTGGCTCAAGCCGCACTACGCCGCCGTACGCCCCTCGGACGGAAAGCTCCTGCTCCCCTTCGAGGGCGAGAAGCTCGTCGTGCTCGACCCGCGCACCGGCGAGTCCGGCATCGAGCCGATGACGGCCGACACCCATCAGCACGGCGCGCGGATCACCGACGAAGGCACGCTGTTCGCGGTCGGCACGGGACCCATCGACCCCTCGTCGGACAAGGGGCCCTCGCTGACGATGCGTACGAAGGACGGCGAGGAGAAGGTCTTCCCGCTCGAAGGACCGCACGAGGACGTCGCCGTCTCCGAGGACGGCGGCACCGCCTACGTCAGCGGCGGCTTCACCCGCGACGGATTCTGGAACGGGATCACCGTCGTCGACCTGGAGAGCGGAGACACGCGCCGCCTCCCGGCAGGGGAGCGCCCGTTGGGCATCGCGGTGCTCTAGGCCACACCTGCCCCTGAGGACGTGCCCTCCGGACCGCGGGCGGGACGCGTACCCCGAACATATGCCGCATAAGATCACAGCCGTGCACCTACGATCCTCGGCGCTCCGCGGCACTTCCGCCGCCGCCCTCACCGCCCTCGCCCTCACCGCCTGCAGCGGCTCCGGAGTGCACGGCACGCCCGGAGCCGACGGCGTGCGTGACCCGTACTTCCCGAAGCTGGGCAACGGCGGCTACGACGTCGCGCACTACGACCTGACCCTCGGGTACGACCCCGACGCGCGCCACCTCACCGGCACGGCCGAGGTCACGGCGCGCGCCACCCAGGACCTGAGCGCCTTCAACCTCGACCTCAAGGGTCTGACGGTGAAGGGCGTCACCGTGGAGGGGAAGGACGCCTCCTTCCACCGCGACGGGCAGGAGCTGACGATCCGTCCGCCGGACGACCTCGACAAGGGCGAGACGTTCCGCACGATCGTGCGCTACTCCGGCAGCCCGGAGACCATCACCGACCCGGACGACTCCGAGGAAGGGTGGCTGCGGACGGAGGGCGGCGCTCTGGCCCTTGGCGAGCCGACTGGCTCGATGGCGTGGTTCCCCGCGAACAACCACCCGTCGGACAAGGCGTCGTACGACATACGCGTCACCGTCCCCAAGGGCCTGAAGGCCATCTCCAACGGCGAGTTGACCCGCGAGTCGACCAAGAACGGCCGCACCACCTTCGCCTGGCACAGCGCGGAGCCGATGGCGAGCTATCTGGCGACGGTGGCGATCGGGCCGTACGAGGTGAAGAAGTCGACGACGAAGTCCGGCATCCCGGTACTCACGGCGGTCGAGCCCTCCGAGGCCAAGGACAGCGCGAAGGCGCTCGCCCGGATCCCCGAGATCATGGAGTGGCAGGAGCTGAACTTCGGCCCCTACCCCTTCTCGTCGACCGGCGCGATCGTCGCCCGCGAGGGGGACGCGGGGTACGCCCTGGAGACCCAGACCCGCCCCACCTACCCGGGCGCCCCCGAAACCGGACTCATCGTCCACGAGCTGGCCCACCAGTGGTTCGGGAACTCCGTGACGCCCAAGTCCTGGCGGGACATGTGGCTCAACGAGGGCTTCGCGACGTACGCCGAGTGGCTCTGGCAGGAGGACCACGACGGCGACAGCGTGCAGGAGATCTTCGACCAGATCTACGCGGGCGACTACTACGAGGACAAGGAGGACAACGACGCCATCTGGGCCTTCCCGCCCGCGAAGCCGCCGTCCGCCGCGAACATCTCGGACAGCCCGGTGTACGAGCGGGGCGGCATGGTCATCCACAAGATCCGCCGGGCGGTGGGCGACGACACCTTCTACGACATCGTGCAGGGCTGGACGAAGACCCACCGCCACGGCAACGCGGACACCGAGGACTTCACGCGGTACGTGGAGCGGCACGCGGGCAGTGAGGCGGCGCGGGGGAGGGTCCGCGCGATCTGGGGCCCGTGGCTGTACGGGGACGGTAAGCCGACGCGGCCGTAGAGACTTCCGGTGCGCCCGTAGGGACTTACAGCAGCGGCTTGCGCAGCACGGCGCAAGGGCGGTTCGCTTCGAGATCGTTCCGGTGGTCGATGGTCTCGTACCCGAGCCCGCTCCAGAAGGCGAGCCCGGCGTCGTTCCCCGCGAGCACCGCGAGCCGCACCCCGGTGCGCCCGTCCGCCCGGAAGCGCTCCTCGATCCGCCCTGCCAACTCGCTGCCGAAACCCCGGCGTTGCTGCCCGGCGTCGACCATGAGCAGGCCGATCCACGGGTCCGGGTCTGCGGGGTCGGGATGCCGGTCCAGCGTGATGCCGATCCCGACGACCCGGCCCTCGGAGCGGGCGACGAGCACCCGCGCCTCCGGCTCGGCAAGCTCGTCCGCGAGCGCGGCGGCGACCTGTTCGGGCCGGATGTCGTCCGGGTCGGGGAAGTCCCCGGAGAGGGCGTGGAAGACGCGGTTCGACGCGTACAGGGCGGTGAGCTCGGTGAGCAGCTCGCCGGGGAGCGCGCCGTCCTCCCCGGAGGTGAGCGGTTCGAGGATCATGCGGCGCAGGTTAGCTGTACTCAGCCCTGCGCCTTCAGGGATTTGAAGGCGCGCGTCTGTTCCACGATCGCGCGCTCCGTGGGGAGGCGTTCGATCGACGAGGCGCCGAAGAATCCGACGATTCCCGTGGTGCGGGAAAGGACGTGGGCCGCGTCCTCCGGTTCCGCGATGGGGCCGCCGTGGCACAGGACCAGGACGTCGGGGTTCACACGCTTGGCCGCGTCGTGCATCTCCTGGACCGCGGCCGCCGCCTGGTCGAGGGTCAGGGCCGTGCCCGCGCCGATCGAGCCCTTCGTCGTCAGGCCCACGTGGGGGACCAGGACGTCGGCGCCCGCCCGGGCCATGTCCGCCGCCTGGTCGGGGTCGAAGACGTACGGGGCCGTCAGGAGGTCGCGGGCGTGGGCCTCGCGGACCATGTCCACCTCCAGGCCGTAGCCCATGCCCGTCTCCTCGAGGTTGGTGCGGAACGTGCCGTCGTACAGGCCGACCGTCGGGAAGTTCTGGACGCCGGTGAAGCCCATCAGCTTCAGCTCGTCCAGGAAGCGGCCCATGTCCCGGAACGGGTCCGTGCCGCACACCCCGGCAAGGACCGGGGTGTGCCTGACCACCGGGAGCACCTCCCTCGCCATGTCCACCACGATGGCGTTCGCGTCGCCGTACGGAAGCAGGCCCGCGAGGGAGCCGCGGCCCGCCATGCGGTAGCGCCCCGAGTTGTAGATGATCAGGAGGTCCACGCCGCCCTCCTCCGCGCACTTGGCGGACAGGCCCGTGCCCGCTCCCGCTCCGATCACCGGGCTGCCCTGCGCCACCTGGGAGTTGAGGCGGGCCAGCGCTTCCTTGCGGGTGATCTGCGTCATTAGCTTCTCCTCGGGTGAAGTCGTGCGGCACGGTGATTCGTGTGTCACGGCGTCGGCTTCAGCGCGCGTGCGCCGATCAGCTCGTGCAGGCGGTCGGCCATCGCCACCGCGAACTCCGTGTCGTTGATGTGCGCGTCCAGCTCATGCAGGCGTACGCCGCTGCCCCGCACCGTCGTCCGCAGCGCGTCGAGCCCGGCCGCGTCCGCCGCCGTGTCCTCGAACGGGCCGCCTTCGACATCCACCGCCGATACCCCGCGCAGCGGCCAGAAGAATTCGACGGGTCCGCGCGCGGCGGCGAGCCGGTGGCCGAGGGTGGCGCCGAGCGCGGCCATCTCCTCGGCCGTCGTACGCATCAGGGTGACCGTGGGGTTGTGGACGAGGAGGGTGCGGTCCGCGAAGCGGGCCGGGACCGTCGGCGCGGGGCCGAAGTTGACCATGTCGAGGGCGCCGGGGGCGACCACCTGCGGGATGCCCGCGCGGCCCGCCGCGGTGAGGCGCTCCGGGCCCGCCGAGAGGACGCCGCCGACCAGCTCGTCGGCGAGTTCGGTGGTCGTCAGGTCCAGTACGCCGTCAAGCAGGCCGTCGGACGCCAGCTTCTCCACCGCACGGCCGCCCGCGCCCGTCGCGTGGAAGACCAGGACCTCGTAGCCGAGCGCGTCGAGGCGGGCGCGGGCCGCGTCGATCGCGGGCGTCGTCACGCCGAACATCGTCGCCGCGACCACCTTGCGGCCGCGGCCCGCCAGTTCGTCGTGGTTGCGCTCGAAGCGGCGTGCCATGCCCGCGGCAGCCGCCGCCGCGTTGCCGAGGACCTGCCGGGAGACCGCGTTGATGCCGGAGATGTCCACGACGCTGTACATCAGGGTGATGTCGCTACTGCCCACGTACGGCGCCACATCACCGCCCGCCATCGTGCTGACGAGGACCTTCGGCACCCCGATCGGCAGCGCGCGCATCGCCTGCGCGGCGATCGCCGAGCCGCCGCTGCCCCCTGCGGCGAGCACCGCGTGCAGCTTGCCCTGCCGGTGCAGGTCGAGCACCACCTCGGTCACGCCGTCGGCCATCGCGGCCACGGCCGCGCCCCGCTCGCCCGTACTCCGCAGCTTCGCCAGGTCGTGCCCGGCCGCGCGGGCCACGGTGTCGGCCGGCACGTCGGGGGCGGGGATCTGGTCGGGCGGGGGCAGTATGCCGGTGTCGATCAGCAGGGTGTCGCTGCCGTACTCCCTGAGCCGCTCGCGCAGCCAGGCGTACTCCGCGCCTTTGGTGTCAAGGGTTCCGACCAGCACCACGGTCGCCATGGCCCTCACACTCCTTCAAGTGGTGGGTGGTGCTGCCGATCCTCCGGCCCCGGAGCCGTCGCGGCAACCACGAGGGGCCCCGGCGGAGATTCCGCCGGGGGCCCTCATGAACTGCTCTATGAACCTCAGACGTTGACGCCGAAGTCCTGCGCGATGCCGACGAGGCCGGACGCGTAGCCCTGGCCCACCGCGCGGAACTTCCACTCCGCGCCGCTGCGGTACAGCTCGCCGAAGACCATGGCGGTCTCGGTGGCGGCGTCCTCGCTCAGGTCATAGCGGGCGATCTCGGTGCCACCGGCCTGGTTGATGATGCGGATGAAGGCGTTCCGCACCTGGCCGAAGTTCTGCGAGCGGTTCTCCGCGTCGTAGATCGAGACCGGGAAGACGATCTTGTCGATGTCGGCCGGGAGGCCCGCCAGGTTGACCTTGATCTGCTCGTCGTCGCCCTCGCCCTCACCCGTGACGTTGTCACCGGTGTGCTCGATGGTCTGGTCCGGCGTCACCTTGTTGTTGAAGAAGACGAAGTGCTGGTCCGAGAAGACCTTGCCCTGCGGGTTCACCGCGATGGCCGAGGCGTCCAGGTCGAAGTCGGTGCCAGTGGTGGTACGGACGTCCCAGCCGAGGCCCACGGTGACGGCGGTCAGGCCCGGAGCCTCCTTGGTGAGCGAGACGTTGCCACCCTTGGACAGGCTTACTGCCATTGTTGGGAGTCCCTTCCCTCGTTGCGTACGAACGGGCTTCGTACTGGGGACGAAGCTACCGTCACCCCTATGAACGTCGACCGGGGTCCCAGAGGTTCCAGCTCCTTTTACTTTCTTTACTCGCCTCTCGCGTCCCTCCTGCCACAAGCGGGGCTCGCCGTAAATACGGGTGACGTGGACCGGACAGACGCGGGACGATAGGACGCATGTCCGGTCCCTATGTCATCCGCGGCTCCGTCTCCCTGCCCGAGGCCGAGCTCATGTGGCGCTTCTCGAGGTCGTCAGGGCCGGGCGGTCAGCACGTCAACACCAGCGATTCGCAGGTGGAGCTGCGATTCGACCTGGCCAACACGGAAGCGCTGCCTCCGGTGTGGAAGGAGCGCGCCCTGGAGCGGCTCGCGAGCCGCCTCGTCGGCGGTGTCGTCAGCGTGCGGGCCTCCGAGCACCGTTCCCAGTGGCGCAACCGCGAGATGGCGGCGACCCGCCTGGCCTCGCTGCTCGCCGAGGCCACCGCGCCGCCGCCGCGCCCCCGCCGCGCCACGAAGATCCCCCGTGGGATCAACGAGCGGCGGCTCCGCGAGAAGAAGCAGCGCAGCCAGACCAAGCGCGGCCGCTCGGGGGAGGGCTGGGGCTGAGCCCCCGCCCGGTCGGCGCCCGGAGGGCAAAGACGCACTCGCAAAGACCGTTCAACCGAAAACCATCAGCCCAGCTGTCGGTACTTCCCCTTGAAATAGGTCAGCGGGCCCCCGTCGGCGCTCGGCAGAGCAGCCGAAAGTACTCGCCCGATGACGAGGGTGTGATCGCCCGCTGTCACTGTCTGTTCGGTCCGGCACTCCAGCGTCGCGAGCGCGCCGCCGATCAACGGCGCCCCGGATGTCTCTCCCCGGGTGTAGGGGATGTCCTCGAAGAGCAGCCGGTCGCTGATCCTGCCCTTCATCGCGAACCGTCCCGCGATGTGGCGCTGGCTCTCGGAGAGCACCGAGACGCCCCACAGCGGCTGCTCGGCGAGCAGGTCGTCCATCCGGGAGCCCTCACGCAGGCTGACCAGCACGAGCGGCGGGTCGAGGGACACGGAGAGGAAGGCGGTCGCGGTCATGCCGACGTCCTCGCCCACCGGCGCCTGGGGGTCGTCCGCGTCGAGCGACGGCTCGCAGGCGGTCACCAGGACCACACCCGCGGCGAGCCGTGACATGGCGGCGCGGAACTCTTCGTTGCTCACCCCCACAGGATGCCCGTCGAGGGACGGGGCGCGGGGGGAGGGAGGGGCGGGGGGAGTCGCGGGAGCGCTCTCCGGAGATGTCTTCAGTACGGGAACCACGGGAGAGACGCTAGCCCCGCCGCCCCGGTCGCCACATCGGGCCGAGGGCCGAGACCGGGCCTAGGACCGATGGCCTAGCGGGTCGCCGACGCCCTCACCGGGCGTGCTGCGGCCAAGTGGACTGGACCAACGAAGGCTTCCCATCTGTGACTTGAGTCACAGGACCCATATTTTGTTGACCCTGTGTACCGGGTGAGCTGCTCGCTGTGATTCAGTGACGGTGGCAATCAGACACTGAGAGAACTCAGGTACTGAGAGAACAGTAAGGGCGCTGCGAATCCTGGAGTTGCTGTCGAGGTCTCGGGGAGAGCGAGCAATGGAGACCGAGTCGGAGCCGTACGTCCGTCTTGCGACCCTGCGGCAGCTGCATCAGGTGGTGGCGGATCTCAACACGGCCCGGAGCCTGGCGGACACGCTGCAGACCGTCGCCGACGGCGTGGTCAACGGCCTTGGCTATGAGCTGGCGTGCGTCAATCTCGTGCGCCCTGACGGCGACCTCGTGGTCGCCGCCTTCGCGGGCAACACCGCCGCCGAGGCCCTCATCACCGGCCGGGTCGGCTCCCGCGACGCCTGGGAGAAGCGGCTCTCCATGGGCGAGGCCTGGGGCGCCCTGAGGTTCATCTCGTACACCGAGGGCTGGGTCCTCGACGAGGACGACGTCCCGCAGTGGTACACCGACGGCCCCGAGCCGCGCTTCGAGGACGAGTGGCACCCCGCGGACCGCCTCTTCGCGCCGATGTACGCGACAGGCGCGGCCGGCGGCGAACTGCTCGGCGTGATCTCCGTGGACCGGCCCCGCAACGGCCGCAGGCCCGGCGCCTGGGGCCGCGAGGCCCTCCAGATGTACGCCTTCCAGGCCGCCATCGCGATCAGCAACGCCCGGCTCCGCGCCAACATGCAGCGCGCCCTGGTCCGCCTGGAGCGCGAGCAGCAGGCGCTGCGGGCCAGCGAGGAGTCCTTCCGCCAGGCCTTCGAGTACGCCCCCTCCGGCATGGCCATCGCCGAGATGGGCGGCGACCAGCACGGGCGGATCCTGCGCACGAACGACGCGCTGTGCCGCCTGCTCGGCCGCCCCGCGTCCGCGATGCGCCGCTACTCCTTCTCCGACCTGGTCCACCCCGAGGACATCGGCACGCTCCTGCGGACCTCCGCCGAGGGCGGCAGGGCCGAGCTGCGCCTGGCCAGGCGCGACGGGACGTACGTCTGGGTCTCCCTGCGCAACTCCGTCGTCGCGGACGCCGCCGACGGCCCGCGCTTCCTCCTCACCCACGTCGAGGACATAGAGGAGCGCAAGCGCCGCGAGCTCCATCTCGCGCACCGCGCCTCACACGACTCCCTGACCGGCCTGCCCAACTCCGCGGAGCTGCGCTCGCGCCTCAGCGCCCGGCTCTGTCGCAGGCCGCACGCGGGCCAGCCGAGCGCGGTGGACTCGCTGGACGCGGCGTACGACGGCGTGTACGACGCGGACGGGCAGCACAGCTTCGACTACGGCTCGAACAACGCGCACGCCCTGCAGCAAAGCGGCGAGGGCTTCGACCACCACGTGCACACTGTCGCGCCGCCCGAGGGGCACGGGGACACGGACGACGGCACCAAGGGTCTCGCCGTGCTCTTCTGCGACCTCGACGGCTTCAAGTCGATCAACGACCGCTTCGGGCACCACACCGGTGACGCCGTCCTCATCGAGGTGGCCAGGCGTCTCACCAGCGGTGTTCGCGACGGGGACACGGTCGCCAGGCTCGGCGGCGACGAGTTCGTCGTCCTCGCCGACGGGCTCGGCCGCGCCGACGCGCAGGACCTCGCGGTGCGGCTGCGGAACGCGATCATCCCGCCGATCCGGGTTGATGGGCGTGCGGTCCGGGTAGGCGCCAGTTTCGGCATCGGCTGGGCGCACTGCGGGATGTCGGCAGACGAGGTGTTGCACTCCGCTGACCAGCGGATGTACGTGGAGAAACGGTCCCGTGCCAAGCAGCACAGGCGGGCGGGCTGAGGGTCCTGATGAGGTCAACGCCACCCCGTGACCTCACTCGGAGCGGGTAGGCTCCCCCGGTCAGCGATATGAGGGAGTGACCTGGGAATGACGCCCGGCAATAACGGCGAGCACACGCCGAGCGCGCCAGAGGGCGACGACGATCCGTTCGGCTATCTGTACGAAGACGGACAGGCGGCCGGCGCCACCCCGCCCAGCGGCGGGGGCGGCTACGGGTACCCGGGTCCCCGCTCCTCGTCGTACAACCACGTGCGCGCGGTCGGTGACCGCCGTCCCAATACCTACGGCACGCAGGCCGCGCCCACGTACGGCCAGCAGGTGCCCCCGCAGCAGCAGGCCTACGGCCAGCCGAACGCGCACTACGCCGCCCCGGAGGCGCAGCCCGGCGGAGCCCCCGCGGCACCGCAGTACACCCCGGCCTCGCGCGGCTCCGGCGGCCGCAGCGGCGGCCCCAACACCAAGGGCCTCCTGATCGCCGCGGTCGCGATCGTCGCGGTCGTCGCCATCGGGATCGGCGCCGCGATGATGTTCGGCGGCGGCGACGAGGGCGACGACAAGGCCGCGAGCGGCGGCTCGACGCAGGGCGAGACGGTCAAGCCCACCGACAAGCCGACGAACAACCCGGCGAACCCGGCCGAGCTCCCGAAGACGGACGCGAAGGCGCTGAAGCTGGAGGGCGGCGCGGCCACGTCATCGGACGTCAAGGGCGCGAAGGCCGCGGGCGGCTACTACGTCGGGGGCTTCAACCAGGTCGGTGCCAAGGTTTCCTGGACCGTCAGCATCAAGAAGGCGGGCAGCTACCGGCTGTACGTGCGGTACGGCATTCCCGGCGAGGACGCCGACGCCACGCTCAACGTCAACGGCAAGCCGAACGCGCAGCCGCTCGGCATGAAGAACTTCATCTCGTCCCCCAAGGGGGACTGGGAGAAGGGTTGGCAGACGACGTGGGCCCCGGTCGACCTCACCAAGGGGACGAACGTGATCCAGCTCGAGTGCGCCGAGGGCAACACGTGCGACGCCAACCTCGACCTGCTGACACTGAAGAAGTGACGCGTACGGGGTGACCCGGGCGTCCGGCATGACAGAGGCGTCGGTGGTCACCGTCCACGGACGGTGACCACCGACGCCTCTTGCCGTGTGATGCCAAGTGCCGAAGCCGTCGGCTAGGCGACGCGGCCCCACTCCATGCATCGGCTGGGCCGACCTTCCGCGCCCCCGTGCTCGCCTTCTCGCGGACGCTGGTGTCGCCGTAGTTGTTCCAGCCGCCGCCCCACTCCTGAGCCGCCCCGCGTACTGACGGAGGTCTCGGCGGACCTGGAGTCGGCGCTATGACGCACTCATGCCAGCAACCCCAGGAACCCCGCCACCGTCCCGGCCATCGCCTCGCGGGCCGGGGCGAGGTACTTCCGGGGGTCTACGCCTGTCTCATGGGTGGCGAGGTACTCCCGTACCGCTCCCGTGAACGCCGTGTTCAGGGCCGTGCCCACGTTGATCTTCACCATGCCGGATGCGATCGCCGCCCGGATCTCCGTGTCCGGTACGCCACTTGAGCCGTGGAGGACCAGCGGGACCGGGACGGCGGTCGTGAGGGCGGCTATCAACTCGTGGTCCAGTGATGCCGTGCGTGATGTCATCGCGTGGGAGGAGCCGACTGCCACCGCCAGGGCGTCGACGCCCGTGTCGGCCACGTATGCCGCCGCCTCCGCGGGGTCCGTCCGGACGCCCGGAGTGTGTGCGTCCAGGGGGGCCTCGCCCTCCTTGCCGCCCACCTTTCCCAGCTCCGCCTCGATCCAGATGCCCCGCTCGTGACCCCAACGCACGGCCTCCGCCGTTGCCTTGACGTTCTCGTCGTACGGCATCTTCGACGCGTCGAACATCACCGAGCTGAAGCCCTCGGGGTGCGCGGCCCGCATGAGTTCCGGGTCCGTGACGTGGTCCAGATGGAGGGAGAGGGGGGACGAGGAGCTCCTCGCCACCGCCGCGGCCGCCGCGGCGATCGCGGACAGGTCGCCGCCGTGGAACTTCACGGCGTTCTCGGAGATCTGGAGGATCGCGGGGCTGCCCGCCTGCTCCGCGCCCGCGGCGATCGCCTCCGCGTGCTCCAACGTGATCACGTTGAACGCGGCGACTCCGCGCCCCGCCGCGCGCGCGTCGGCTACCAGGTCGCCGGTGGATACGAGTGGCACGATGAATGTCCCCAATTCCTGGGCCGGCACGGCCCGTTGTGCGTCGCCCACGCGGTGACGCGTGTTCTCACGCCGCGGTGGCCTCCCCGGTCACCGCGACCCGCGCGAGCAGGTCTTCGTACGTCGATGCCACGAACTCGCCCGCCACCGGGGACTCGACGGTCGCCGCGGACAGCGCCACGGCCCGAGCGAGGCGCTGTGGCCACGGGAGTTCCTCCACCAGGCCGGAGAGCAGGCCCGCGACCGCCGAGTCGCCGGCGCCGGTCGGGTTGCCGTGCACGCGGGTGGGCGGGGCCGCCTGCCAGGTGCCCTCAGGCGTGACGGCGCGCAGGCCCTCCGCGCCCAGGGACGCCACC
>NZ_BAAAUG010000134.1:0-931 GCF_039533825.1 Streptomyces rectiviolaceus | reverse complement strand
AGCAGCCCGAGCGCGGACGCGGCCACCGCCACCACGGACGTCTCCGCGAGCAGCCGCCCCGCCACGCCGCGCACGGACGCGCCGCGCGCCCGGAGCAGCGCGAGTTCGCCCCGCCGTCGTACGGCGGTGAGCGAGCAGGTCATCAGGAGGACGACGACGGCGACTCCTCCAACGCCGTACGCGGCCACCGCCACGATCGGTGTCACGGCGTCGCGCAGCCCTTCGTACCCGGCAAGGACCTTGTCGAGTTCGGTGGAGACCAGTGCGTCGTCATGGGTGAAGCCGCGCAACTCGGTGCGCAGCGGCCCGCCTTCGAGCGAGGCGATGGTCTGCTTCAGGGCGGGCAGGCCGCGCGCCGTCAGGGCGCCGGGGTCGGGGGCGACGCGCCAGTACCGCTGCGGATTCTGGTCGACGGCGGGCAGGAACGACCCCGCGCCGGGCGCGAGCAGCAGCGCCGCATGCCAGCGTTTCTTCACCGCCTGGGGGTCGCTGCCCGGCACGTCGATCAGCGAAGGGGTGCGCAGGATCGGGTCGTAGGACCAGTAGCCCCCCTTGGGGTGCCGGGGTTCGACGATCCCGGTGATCCGTACGGTGACGCGCTCGCCGATCACGGAGTCCACATGGAGGGCGGTGCCGGTCCGAAGCTTCAGGGCGCGGGCGGTGTCCGCGGTCACGGCGGCCTCCACCCGGCGGCTGTCCGAGGTCAGCCCTTCGCCCTTCGGGAGCCGTCCGTCGCGCACACGCGCGTGGGCGTCGACGCCGGCCTGCGCGGCCAGGGTGAACTGCGGGGCGATCGAGTCGGGGCGGGGCAGCCATTGGTCGAGCCCCTCGGGCGGCTCGAGGGTCCGCGCGCCGTACGTGGACTGCGCGCGGTCGATGCGAAGGGGCCGCGGCACGGCGGCGACGACCTCGCGGTACTGCGCGCGCAGGG
>NZ_BAAAUG010000133.1:15990-18775 GCF_039533825.1 Streptomyces rectiviolaceus | reverse complement strand
CCCGGCCGCCGCGGCTACCGACGGCTCCGTCGCCGCGCGCGGCACCCCCGTGTCCGTGCGTGGCGGAGCGTCGGTGGCCTGCCGGCCGCGTCCCCCGACACGGCCGGCAGAGGTGGGTGGGACGACCTGCAGCCCGCGCACCCCCGAGCGCGCACGGACAGACAGGCCGTCGGTGACGTGGTGGCACGTCACCCGTTCTTGAGGAACCTCCGTCGCGTTCACGGTCACCATGGCTGCCTCGCCTCCCCGTCGTGCACGTCAGGTCAGCGCGCGCCGCACCATCGTGAGGAACTGCTCCGAGGGTTCGATGCCGAGTTCCGTGCGGAGCAGCCCGCGGAACGCCTTGTAGTGCCGCACCGCCTCCGCGAGGTTGTTCTCGGCGAGGTGCACCGTCACGACCGCCCGGTGCGCGCTCTCGCGCAACGGATCGATCCGGGTGCTCTCCAACGCGGCGTCCAGGGCTGGGGCGTACTGCTCCTGCGCGACGAGCCGCGCCGACAGGGCCTCAAGCGCGTGCAGCCGCAGCTGGTGCAGCCGCTCGCGCTCGAACACCACCCAGTCCTGGTACCAGCCGGGCAGCAGCTCACCCATGCCCATCAGCGAGGCGCACGCGGCCCCGGTCCCCTCTGCCGAGGCCGCGAGTATGTGGTGTGCCGTGGCGGTGAAGTCCTGGATGTCCAGCCGGACGCGCCGGCTGAGCGCGAGCACCCCGGGCCGGGTGCCGGTGGTGACGGCCGGACTCGCCGCGTTGAGGCGCCAGATGGCCGTACGGAGACAGGCACGCGCACGCTCCTCGGCGACGTCGGGCCACAGCGCCCCCGCGAGCACCGAACGCGTCGTGGGGCCGCGGAGCCCGAGCAGGGCGAGCAACTGCTGCCCGCTGGCGGACACGTCGACCTGCTCGCCGCCGTCGCCCTCGTCGCGGCTGAGGTGGAAACCCCCGAGCAGCCGCAGACGCAGGGCGGGTGGCGCGTCGCCGCACACCGCCGGACATTCCGTGACAGCCATCTGTGCACCCCCAGTTGTGCATCCCATCCCCTGACCAGCCATGAACCTACGCCGGGCGGTGGCAGGGGTGCCTCAGGGAACCGCCCAGGGATAACCCCGGTGTGCCAGGGCTCCGGCCAGGGGACGGGCTAGGAGGACGTGCGCCGGGCCTGGGGCGCGAAGTGCTGCACGAGCCCGATACGCGAGGCGATGCCGAGCTTCGTATAGGTGTGGCCCAAGTGGTACTCGATGGTCTTGACGCTCAGCGCGAGCGCGGTGGCGATCTGCCGGTTGGTGAAGCCCTGCGACGCGAGACGCGCGACGGCGAGCTCCTGCGGGGTGAGCCCCTCGGCGGCGGAATCGGAGTCGGCGGCAGCCGGATCGTGCGCGGGCCGCGGGGGCGCCGCACGCCCGCAGGCGTCCAACTCCCGTTCGCACCGGGCCAGGTAGGGCGCGGCGTCCAGTTCACGCATCGTCGTGTACGCGGCCTGGAGCTGGGCCACGGCGACCGAGCGGCGGCCGATCCTGCGCAGGAACGCCCCGTGGTCGAGCTGGACGCGGGCGCGGCCGAACGGGGAGGGGATCTGCGCGGCCTGGTCGTACGCGCGCAGGAACGAGGCCTGGGCGCGGTCCGTCTCCCGGCGCGCCGCGTGCAGATTGCCGCGCACCCGTGCCGCGGCGGACAGCGCCGAGTGCTGCCCGCGCGCGTGCGCCCGCTCCTCGTAGGGCACAAGCACCGCCTGGGCCTCGTCGAACTCGCCGAGCTGGATCAGCGCGTCGACCAGGAGTTCACGCCAGGACACCACGCCCGGTTCGTTCACGCCGTCGTGCGAGGCGAACTCCAGGAGCGGCCGCAACGCCTCGACGACCCGCTCCGGCTCCGCGCGGGCCTCGGCGAAGGCTCCGTGCGCCGACGCCGCGTACGCGTAGGCGAGCGCGCTCTCGTCGCAGCCCGGCGCGTCCAGGGCGAGCCGCAGGTGCACCGAAGCGCGGTCCCAGGTGCCGCGCGCCGAGAGGATCCAGCTGGCGATGGCGTGCGTGACGGGCTTGAGCCACGACTGCTCGGTGTCGTCGGCGATCGACGCGGACGCCTCGGCGTGGATCAGCGCCTCGTCCCAGTCGCCGAGGCGGTGCAGGGTCTGCGCGAGCGCGGAGGCCGAGAGCAGCCGCAACGGAACCGTCCCCCTGCGGCAGTTGGCCACGGCCCCGAGCAAGTCGGCGCGAGCGCCAAGCAGATCGTCCGACCACAGCCTCAACTGCCCACGCGCCAACAGCAGATCGATGCTCGCGGGCGGCACGAGCAGCGGATCGGGCAGGTCACCGGCGAGTTCGATGCCCTTCTTGGCGAATCCGCTGAGGCCCAGCGCGAGGAGGTGGTTGAAGCGCAGCATCCTGCTCGGCCCCTGGAGGGTGGAAAGACGCTGTGCGCGCTCCGCCCACATGGCGGCGTCGGAGGAACGGCCCCGCATCACGGCGGCGTAGCTCAACTGCTCGGCCGCCCGCGCGGCCAGCGAGGGATCGCTCTCGTGATCGCACTGGTTCCAGGCGTCGACGAGCAGCGTCTGCGCCTGCTCCATGCGCCCCTGGACGCGCGCCACATAGCCGCGTACGTAGCCGCGCAACGCCGGGTCGGCGCCGGCCGGCAGTCCGGCGGCCAGCTCGGCCGACTCGTGCACCCGGCCGTCCAGGAGCAGCGCCTCGACCGCCTCGACGGCGAGCCGGTCGCGCTCCAGGTCCGTGGTCGCCACCCGGGACGCGTGCCGCAGATGCGTGCCCGCGACCGCCCACTGCCCGGTGG
>NZ_BAAAUG010000133.1:10536-15922 GCF_039533825.1 Streptomyces rectiviolaceus | reverse complement strand
AGGGCGGCGGCGAGATGCTCGTCGGGGCCCGTCGCGGCGAGCACGCGGTGGCGCAGACTCGCGTAGTCGTCTTCGACCAGGGCCGCGGCCCGTGTGTGCAGGTCGGCCCGGTGCGCGGGTCCGATGTCCTGGTAGACGGCGGCGTGGACGAGGGGGTGCGGGAAGGCGATCTCGGGCGCGGCGCCCGGCTGGGTCTCCTTCAACAGCCCTGCCTTGACGGCCCGTTCGAGCGGGGGCAGGGGAGTAGTGACACGGGCGAGCGAGGCGGCCACGCTCAGCGGGCAGGAGAGCCCGAGCACGCTCACCGCCTGGACGAGCCGCAGCGCCTGGGGGCCGCACTCCGCGAGGTTGGCGAGCACAAGCATCGCGTACGAACGGGGCGCGGGCAGTGGCGTGGTGACGTCCCGCAGCACGTGCGAGGGCACCTGGTCGAGGAGCGCGCGGGCGTGCAGCGGATTGCCGTGCGTGTGGTCGTGGAGGCGTACGGACGCGGAGTGCGGAAGCCGGTCGGTGCCCAACTGTGCGCTGAGGGAGCCCAGTTCGTCCGGGGTGAGCCCGTGCAGCGGGATGCGCCGGGTGCGGACGTCGGCGAGCAGCCTGCGGATGCCCTCCGGCAACTGCGGAGCCTGCGGGTCACGCGCCGTCACGATCGCGAGGACCTTGTCGACGCGCAGCCGCCGCAGTGCGAACGTCAGCGCGTTCAGCGAGGCGGAGTCGGCCCAGTGGGCGTCGTCGAGCACCAGGATGACGGGCCCCTTGTCCTGCAGCTCGCTCAGCAGGTCGAGCAGCCCGAAGCCGGCCGCGAGCGGGGGCAGGGTGCCGGGCGCCGAACGGGGCGTGCGGACCAGCGAGCCCAGGCAGTCCGGCAGCGGGATCGGGCTCTGCCCGACGAACTGGGCGAGCACCCCGCAGGGCAGCGCGCTCTCGTTCTCCTCGCCGCTGGCCTGAAGCACGCAGGCGTCGCCCGCCGTGTCCAGGAACCTGCGCACCAGTGCGCTCTTGCCGATGCCGCCTGGCCCGTCGATCAGGACGAGGCGCGGCGCGCCGTCGCGCGCGTGGCGGAACTCCTCCTGGAGCGCCGCGAGTTCGCGCGTACGACCGGAGAACGCCTCATGGGGCGCCGGTGCGTGGACATGGTCGTTCAGTATGCCGCCGGACGTCATCACCGCCCCCACTTGTCGGCACCCGGTACGGGCACCAGGACTGTGACGGTGACCCGTGCCGGGCGCATGGCCCTGAACGTCCACGATGATGCCGAACCCGGTCTCGGTACAAGCAGATTCCCGGCTCCCGGGGATCTGTTTGCCGTGCCGTGGGCTCAGGCGTCACAGGAGTCGCCATCCGCCGCGGAGGCCGGCTCTCCGGTCTCCGCGTACGGTGCGTCCGGCGGCGGTTCGAGCAGCGAGAGCAGTTCGAGCCAGCCGTGGAACGGCGTGCAGCGGCTCGTGTCCCCCTTCTCTTCCTTCTCTTCACCCTCATCCACCACGTCCGTGGTGGAGATGTTCCCGTGCACGCCCCCTGGGGAGCGGAACACCTCGATGACGTAGCGCACAACGCCCTCCCGAGGGCCGGTACGGGCCCCGAACCGTGACACATCGCGACAGCGCCACGGTACGAACCCCGGGCCGGCCGCCGCTTCGGGGAGTCACCTAGGGATGTCCCCAGTGGCCGACCCTTGGCCAAGGCTGTGACAGGTCGGCGCGGGGGACGGCGCGGGGCGGCGCGCGGGGGCGGCCCTCACACCATGAGGTGGTACTGCTGGGGAGTGGCGACCTCGCCGCCGAGTTCGTTCGCGGCGTGGCGGGCCCATGAGGGGTTGCGCAGGAGTTCGCGGCCCAGGAGCACGGCGTCCGCCTCGCCGTTGGCGAGGATCTTCTCGGCCTGCTCGGGTTCCGTGATCATGCCGACGGCGGCCACGGGCAGCGACGTCTCGGCCTTCACCCGGGCCGCGAACGGGACTTGGTAGCCGGGGCCCGTGGCGATACGCGCCTTCGGGGCGTTTCCGCCGCTGGAGACGTCCAGGAGGTCCACGCCGTGGGCGTGCAGTTCCTTCGCGAGGCGGACCGTGTCGTCGGCCGTCCAGCCCTCACGCTCATCCTCGGGGTTCTCCGTCAGCCAGTCGGTCGCGGAGATCCGGAAGAAGAGGGGCAGTTCCTCGGGCCATACGGCGCGGACGGCGTCGACGACTTCGAGGGCGAGCCTGGAGCGGTTCTCGAAGGAGCCGCCGTACTCGTCCGTGCGGTGGTTGGTGAACGGCGAGAGGAACTCGCCGATGAGGTAGCCGTGGGCTCCGTGGATCTCGACCACCTGGAAGCCGGCGTCAAGGGCGCGCCGGGCGGCGGCCGCGAACTGGCCGACGACGTCGTGGATCTCCTCCGTGGTGAGTTCGTGCGGCAGGTGGTGGCCCTCGTCGAAGGGGAGCGCGCTGGGCGCGAGCGGCTGCCAGCCGTGCTCCTCCTGGCCGACGGGTCCGCCGCCCTTCCAGGGACGGTCGGTCGACGCCTTGCGGCCCGCGTGGGCGAGCTGGATGCCCGGAGTGGTGCCCTGGGTCTTCAGGAAGCCGGTGATGCGGCGCAGCGCCTCGGCTTGTGTGTCGTTCCATATTCCGAGGTCCGCGGGGCTGATGCGGCCCTCGGGGCTCACGGCCGTCGCCTCGACGAGGATCAGGCCGGTGCCGCCGGCGGCACGGGCTCCGTAGTGGGCGAAGTGCCAGTCGTTGGCCACGCCCGCGTCGGGCCCGAACACCTCGGTGGAGTACTGGCACATCGGGGCCATCCACACACGGTTGGGGATGGTCAGCGATCGCAGGGTGTAGGGCTCGAACAGGGCGCTCACGGCGGGACTCCACTCGTCACGGACTTCGGTACGGCTCGTACGGTAGACCGCGTAGTACGGCAGATGTCAAACTACGATGACTCTCGTACTATGGAGCCTTCGAGAAGACATGAAGCCCGGACGAAGGGGAGCCGCCGTGACGACCGCCGCACCGAGCAGCAGCCGTGCGCTCGTTCATCCGCCGCGCGCGGACATCCGGCTTGAGGGCGTGCTGCACGCGCTGTCGGACCCCATGCGCCTGCGGGTCGTGCGGCAGCTGGCCAGGGACGAAGCCGGGCTCGGCGGGCTCTCCTGTTCGCAGATCGACCTGCCCGTCACGAAGTCCACGAGCACGCATCACTTCAGGGTGCTGCGCGAGAGCGGCGTCATCCAGCAGATCTACCGAGGCACGGCAAAGCTCAACGGACTGCGCCGCGACGACCTGAACGCACTCTTCCCCGGCCTCCTGGACAGCGTCCTGACCGCGGCCACCGCACAGGCGGAGCGGACGGGTCCGGCACGGGGCCACTGACTGCCGGGGGGGGCGCCCCGAAGGGCGCGCTCAGCGAGTCCGGGCCGAGCGGGGTGCGCCCGAAGGGGCGCGGGGAACGGCGCGCTCAGCCCCCACGGGCCCGCAGATGATCCTCACCGCGCAGTCCAGCTCAACGCTCAACGCTCAAGGCCCCGCGCAGCGTCCAGCAGCCCCGGCCAGTCGGGAATCTTCACAGGCCCGCGGCCAAGCGACGTGCCCAGCTCCGCCTCCGCGCGCTCGATCCCGAGCCAGCCCTGCCACTCGACGGGGCGCAGCCCTGCCTCGCGGAGAGCGGCCAGAGGATCCGCGGGCACGCCTTTCCGTACGAGGGCGGGGGCATCGTCCAGCAGCGAGAGCACCGTCTCCTTGGCGCACGGACGGTTGGTCCCGATGACGCCCGTCGGGCCCCGCTTGATCCAGCCCGCCACATACTCGCCCGGGGACACCGCGCCCTCCCGCAGCACCCGCCCCGCCGCATGCGGCACCGTGCCGAGCCCGGCGTCGAACGGCAGCCCCTCGATGGGCACCCCGCGATAGCCGACCGAGCGCAGGACCAGTTGCCCCGCGATGTCCTCGTACTGCCCGGAACCCGTCACCCCGCCCCGGCCGTCCGGCAGCGTCCGCTCGAACCGCACCCCGCCGACGCGCCCCGCCGCCTCCGTCACGGCCACGGGGCGCAGGAAGAAACGGAGCCGGATGCTGCGCGGCAGGTGCTGCGCGGGGCGCTCCGCCCAGCCGCGCATCACCTCGACGTTGCGGCGGCCCACCGCGGGCAGGCCGGAGGGGTCGGCGTACGCGGGATCGAGCGCCAACTCCTCGGCGTCCACGATCACTTCGGTGTCCGGGAGCGAACCGAGCTCGCGCAGTTCCTTGGTGGTGAAGCGGGCCTGCGAGGGGCCGCGCCGCCCCACCATGTGGACCTCGCGCACCCGGCTCTCGGCAAGCACGCCGAGCGCCGCCTGGGGCATGTCGGTGGGCCGCAGCTCGGCCACGCCCCGCGCCAGCATCCGCGCGACGTCCACCGCGACGTTACCGACGCCGATGACCACGGCGGACTCCACGCCCCGTACGAAACCGTCGGCCGTCGTGTCCGGGTGCGCGCTGTACCAGGACACGAACTCCGTGGCCGAGTGGCTCCCCGGCAGGTCCTCGCCCGGGACGCCCAGCTTGCGGTCGGCCGCCGCGCCCACGCAGTAGACCACCGCGTGGTAGAGGTCGAGCAGCCGCGCGACGGGGAAGCCGCCGGGGCCGATCTCGATGCCGCCGAGGAAGCGGACACGGTCGTGTGCCAGGACCGTACGCAGGTTGTTCTGGAGGGACTTGATCTTCTCGTGGTCGGGCGCTACGCCGTAGCGGACGAGGCCGTAGGGGCAGGGCAGCCGGTCGATGACGTCGACGCGCACCCCCGGCACGAGGTCCTGCTGGACGAGGGACTGCGCGGTGTAGACCCCGCTCGGGCCCGATCCGATGACGGCGACCTGCAGCACGGCTGTGCTCCTTCCGCGAGGCGGCCTCGGGGGATGTGTTCAGCATCGCACCCCGGTGCGTCGAGGGGGAGGTGCGGTGCGGGGCGCGTTGATCCGGGTGCCCCGCTCCAGGGCTGACCGCCGCGCGGGTCTGCGTGCCGTTCGTGACCTAATGCGATCGCACGGCTACCCTTTGATTGTGCTTGAGAGCCCCTTTTTTGGCGTTTCTGATCACTATCGACCGAATGTTGACGACTCGCTGGGTACACCCTCTTTCCATGTGCGGCTGACCTTCGGCGACGGAGCCGCCATTGACGCGCGGGCCGTGGTGTCGGAGGGGCGGATCACCCTGGAGGGCCTGCACGCGCAGCCGCCGCATCCGGCCGAGTATCCCCACGCGCAGGAGCCCTCTGCCGCGGGCCGCGCACGGCCGTCGTGGCCGCGCGGGCGCGAGGGGCGGCTGCTGGTGGCTCAGGAGTACCGCGCGGCGCAGGCCGACTGCCGCGATCCCGTGCTCGCCGTGATGCACGCGACCGGCCGTAGCCGCCGAAGGTCCCTCAGGCTCATCGCCTCC
>NZ_BAAAUG010000133.1:0-10510 GCF_039533825.1 Streptomyces rectiviolaceus | reverse complement strand
GCGGGCGCCCTGCCCCCGCGCCACAACCGCCGCTGAGCGCTCCGCTCCGCGGGAAGTGCCGCCAGGTGCTGTCGCTGGCTGCGGCCGCGTCGTGGCTGGTCGCGCAGTTCCCCGCGCCCCTTCGGAGCGCGCTCACCACGCCCAGGTGGGCGTCCATGTCTCGGCGGTCCCGGCGTCGCGGCCGGACCGCTCGGCGGCGAGGTGGTCGCGCAGGGCGGCGAGCGCGGGGTGCGGGTTGTCGCCGCGCCAGATCAGCGAGTGCGGGTAGACCGGCGTCGGGTCGACCATCGCGATGCGTCGCAGGTCGTCGTCGGCGGGCCAGATGAGGCGGGTCTGCTCGCCGACGAAGGTCGCGAGCGTCGGGGACCCGGCGATCGTGTCGAGGAGCGGCTCGGTCCCGAAGTCGGGTCCTGTCGCCTCGATGGTGATCCCGAACGCGGCGGCGAGCGCCTCGTAGTAGGCGGCCCACTCGGTCCCGGCGATGATGCCGGGCATCCAGATCCTGTGCCCGGCAAGTTGCGCGGGGGTCACCGCGCGGGCGGCCGCGAACGCGTGCGCCGGTCCGGCGAGGAGCTGCACGGGCTCGTCGTACACCCGGGCGGCCTCGATCCCCTCGGGCAGCTGCCGCGCCGGCAGGGTGAGGGCACGGAAGGACGCGTCGATCGTGCCCGACCGGACGGCGGTCAGGGCGGCGTCGGCGTCGAAGAGCGTCACGACGTCGAGCTCGGTGCCGGGATGCGCCCGGTGGAAGCCGCTCAGGAGCCCCGCGGGCGCGAGCCGCCGCCCGATCACGTCGACGCGCAGCGCCCGGCGGCCGGGCCGCACTGACGCGGCCGCCCGCTCCTCGGCACGCAGGAGGTCACGGGCGTGCGGCAGGAACGCCTGCCCGTCGACGGTGAGCCGGGCCCCGCGCGCGGACCGGGTGAACAGCCGCACCCCCAGGTCCTTCTCCAGCGCGGCGACGCGCTTGGATACGGCCTGCTGGGTCACCGCGAGCACGGCCGCGGCCTCCCGGAACTGACCGGCGTCCGCGACGGCGACGAAGGTGCGCACGGCATGAAGATCCACGCCGCTCATCCTAGGAGCACCCGCGGAGTACAACCTGTGGTTGTGGCTTCCTGCGCGCTGCGGTTGTTTGACCTGCGGACCTGTCGCCGGTTTGGATGCCGCAGGTCGAGTTGGGTCTGTTCGAGCGTGAGGCGAGGGGTGGCACCGGGCATGGAGGCCAGGCGGTCCCTCGGGCGGCAGTTCGGATGGCTGTGGGCGGCCTACACGGTCAGTGCGTTCGGCACGCGGCTCGCCTTCGACGCCTTCCCCCTGATCGCGCTCCTGGCCCTGGACGCCGGCCCGACCGAGGTGTCGGTCCTGGCGGCGGCGGGGCTCGCGGTGGGCGCCGTGGTGGCGGTGCCGCTGGGGCCGTGGGTGGAGTTCCGCCGCAAGCGGTCGGTGATGATCGCGATGGACCTGGTCCGGTGCGCGGCGCTGCTCAGCATCCCCGCCGCGTACGCGCTAGGTCTGCTCGGCTTCGGCCAGCTCCTGGCCGTGGCGGTCGTCGTCGGCGCGGCCGACATCGCCTTCAGTTCGGCGAGCGGTGCCTGCCTCAAGGCGCTCGTACGGCCGGAAGACCTGCTTGTCGCCAACGGGCGCCTGGAGTCCACGAGTTGGACCGCCCTGGTGCTCGGTCCCCCGCTGGGCGGGGCCGCGATCGGGCTCTTCGGCCCGGTGATGACGGTGGTGGCCGACGCGGTCAGCTATCTGCTCTCGGCCCTGGGGGTCCGCGCGATCGGCGGCAAGGAGCCGCACCCCGAGCGCACCGGGCCGCCGACCCGGTTCCGTGCGGGCGATCTGCTCGACGGCTGGCGCTACATCCTGGCGGGCCCGGCGCTGCGCCCGCTGTTCTTCAACACGCTCCTGAACAACGGCCTGATCATGGCGACGTCGCCCCTGCTTGTCGTCCTGATGGTCGGCGAACTCGGCTTCGCGCCCTGGCAGTACGGCCTGGCCTTCGCCGCGCCCTGCATCGGCGGGCTGATCGGCTCGCGGCTCGCCCGGCCGCTCGTCGAGCGGTTCGGGCGTCACCGGGTCCTGCTCACCGCCGGGACGCTGCGGGCGTGCTGGCTCCTCGGCCTTGCCTTCATCGGCCCCGGTGTCGCCGGGCTCGTGCTCGTCATCGTCGTCGAGTTCGGCCTGATCACCTGCTCGGGCGTGTTCAACCCGGTGTTCGCGACCTACCGGCTCGACCACACACCGGCGGACCGCGTCGCCCGCACCTTGTCGGCGTGGTCGGTCACCAGCAAGCTCAGCATCGCGGCCATGACCGGTCTCTGGGGCCTGCTGGCGGCCGCCACCGGACCGCGCACCGCCATCGGGATCGCCGGGGTCCTCATCCTCGCCACCCCGCTGCTGCTGCCGCGACACGACCACGCGCCGCACGACGAGCGGGACGCCGCCGCCCGGACCGGCGGCTGACGCCCCGCGCCGCGCGGCTCACATCTTGCGCATCCTGGTGATCTCCGCCGTCTGCTGCGCGATCACGTCGTTCGCCATCTCCTCGACCTGGATGTTGTTGCCGTCGGAGAGCACATCCGTCGCCATCGTGACCGCGCCGTTGTGGTGAGTGATCATCAGCTTCAGGAAGAGTTCGTCGAACGTCTTCCCCTGCGCGGCACGCAGCTGCTTCAGCTGTCCGTCCGTGGCCATGCCCGGCATCGTCCCGTGGTCGTGGTCGGGCTGCTTCTTCGCGCCCCCGTGGTTCTTGAGCCAGCCCTTCATGGCGCCGATCTCCGGGCGCTGCGCCGCCGAGATGCGGTCGGCAAGGCGCTTGACCTTCGTGGACTCGGCGCGCTTCGGGGCGAGTCCGGTCATCTTCAGGGCCTGGGCGTGGTGCGTGATCATCATCTGGGTGTAGGTGAAGTCCGCCGAGTTGGGGGTGTCGTCGTCGGTTCTCTTCTTGGCCGCGTCCTCGGCGGACATCGTGGCGGCCGTCTCACCCGGTTTGCCGGGAGCGATCACCGAGGGCCCGGGCGCGGCCTTCTTGTCCGGTTCCGAACCGGCGCCGGAGCTTCCGGAATCGCAGGCGCCGAGCGCCAGAACGGCGGCCGTGAGGAACACGGCGATGGCGGGCGTACGACGGTGGTGCACGGCTGCCTCCTGTGGCGCGCGGGGGAGTTGGGGACCGTCCTAGCACGCTTACGGGCGTGAATGATCAAAAACTTTCATTACAGGTGCGTTGCCATCTATTGATCTGTGCATGAGGAGCACGATACTGCGGGGTGTCGTGAACCGTTCAACTGCGAACGGTGACTAGGGAGGACGCAGTGACCCTGTTGAACAACCCCCGAACCCGGCGCAGACGCTTCGGCGTCGGCGCGGCCGCGCTCGGTCTGATCGCCGCGCTGTTCAGCGCGGCGCCCGCCGGAGCGACGCCCGACCCGGGCGACTCGCCGGCCGCGCCCAAGAGTGTGTCCAAGAGCGATGCCGCCGACGCGAAGGCGGCCATCAAGAGCGGGCAGATACCCGCGCCCGACGAGATCGTGCACTCGGACAACATCAAGCATCTCGCCAACATCCCCAAGGACGCGCTGCCGGGTACCAACTCCGACCTCGCATTCCAGGGGAAGTACGCCTTCGCGGGCAATTACGACGGCTTCCGCATCTTCGACATCAGCAACCCCAAGAAGCCGCGGACCGTCTCTCAAGTCCTGTGCCCCGGCTCCCAGAACGACATCTCCGTCTCCGGGAACCTGCTCTTCCTCTCCACCGACTCCTCGCGCAGCGACAACTCCTGCAGCAGCACCACGCAGCCCGCGACGGAGAAGGCCTCGTGGGAGGGCATGAAGGTCTTCGACATCAGCGACAAGGCCAACCCGAAGTACGTCTCCGCCGTCGAGACCGCCTGCGGCTCGCACACGCACACGCTGGTGCCGGAGAAGCGCGACGTCTACGTGTACGTCTCCTCGTACTCCCCGAGCGCGACGTTCCCGGACTGCCAGCCTCCGCACGATGGCATCTCCATCATCAAGGTGCCCCGCAAGGCCCCGCAGAAGGCGGCGGTCGTCGACTTCCCCGTCCTTTTCCCGGGTGAGGGCCCTGACGGCGGCGGCAACCCGGGCGGTCCCACCAACCCCGGCGTCTCGAAGACCACCGGCTGCCACGACATCACCGTGCTGCCCTCCAAGGACCTGGCCGCCGGCGCCTGCATGGGCGACGGCATCCTCTTCTCCATCAAGAACCCGGAGAAGCCCAAGGTCATCGACCAGGTCCAGGACAACAAGAACTTCGCGTTCTGGCACTCGGCGACCTTCAACCAGAAGGCCAACAAGGTCGTCTTCACCGACGAGCTGGGCGGCGGCGGCGCCGCCACCTGTGACGAGGCCACCGGACCGGAGCGCGGCGCCAACGGCATCTACGACGTCACAGGCAAGGGCGACAAGCGCAAGCTGGTCTTCAAGAGCTACTACAAGATCCCGCGTCACCAGGCCGCGACCGAGAACTGCGTGGCCCACAACGGCTCGCTGATCCCGGTCAAGGGCAAGGACCTGATGGTCCAGGCGTGGTACCAGGGCGGCGTCTCCGTCTGGGACTTCACCAACTCCTCGAAGCCGAAGGAGATCGGCTACTTCGAGCGCGGTCCTCTCAGCGCGGACACGCTCCAGACCGGCGGCTCGTGGTCGGCGTACTACTACAACGGCTACGTCTACTCGAACGACATCGCCAAGGGCTTCGACGTCCTGAAGATCGACGACAAGCGGACGGCTCCTGCCGAGCGCGTCCGCATGCGAGAGCTCAACGTCCAGACCCAGCCGGACTACTTCGACTGACTGGGCCGCTGAGCGGAACGCTGAGTGGGCCGCGTCTCCTGCGCGGCCTGATCGTCGGCTCGCGTATGTGTCCCGCCGGGCGGATCCCCGCCCGGCGGGACCCCGAGCTCCCACGCGAGCCCGTACCGCTGGAACAGCTCGGCCCGCAGTGCGCACGCCGGCATCGGCGCTCCCGGAAGCAGCACGGCGAAGACCGCGCCCATCAACAGGGCGCGCAGCAGCGGATATTCGGTGTCCACGTCGGGCGAGCCATGGCGTACGACGGTGTCGCGGAGCAGCTCCGCGAGGTGCTGCTGCTCCGGGCAGCGCACGAACCCGTCCGCCTGGAGGATCCCCGCCATGTGCGTGCGCATGAGGACGGGATGGTCCCGGGCCAGGCCCAGGATCGCGTCGATGGCGCGGGCCAGGAGTTCGTCGCCGTCCGTCGTCCGCGGCTCCCGTTCGAGCGCCGCCTCGAGCGTGCGGTGCATCAGGCGGTGCACCGCCGACTGCAGGAGCTGGCGCTTGCCGGGGAAGTAGTACGACACCAGGCCGCGGGCCGAGCCCGCGCGGTCGGCGATGTCGCCGAGCGTCGTCGCCTCATAGCCACGCTCGCTCACCAGCTCGACCGTGGCCTGCAGGAGCCGTTCCCTGGAACGCCTTCGCAGCTCTTCATTGACCGATGCGCTACGCGGGGACATCCTGTAACTCCTGCGTTGACTGGCTGGGAGCCAGTATACTCAGCGTGTCTCGGACCAAGACCCCCAGTGGGCCTTTCTTGGTCCGGTGTGACCTGGGGCAGGCAACACCGCGGGGGAGTGTTGCCTGCTCACAGGTGCCGATCGGCCGAACCCTCCTTAGAGTGGGCCGGGGGGCCGAGGAGGCGTACTGAGATGGATCAAGAGCAGATTCTGGCCCGGATCTCGTCGATGGTCGACGACGAGCGGACGCTGCGGGACTCCCTGGCATCGGGAGCGATCGACGAGGCGACGGAGCGCGCGAGGCTCGGCGTGCTCGAGCGTGAACTGGACCAGTGCTGGGACCTGCTGCGCCAGCGGCGCGCGAAGGCCGAGTTCGGCGAGAACCCGGACGAGGCGCGGGTGCGTCCTGCGGCCGAGGTCGAGGGCTACCGCTCATGACCCGCCCCGCACCGAAGCCATCAGCCGTACCGCAGGCCGAGGAGCCGCATGGGCGCCGAGCTGGGCAAGCCGTATCGAGGACGGCGCATCACCGTCACCTTCGACGGGCGTCGGTGTCTGCACGCCGCGGAGTGCGTACGCGGGCTGCCCCAGGTCTTCGACACCGGGCGCCGCCCCTGGATCTCCCCCGACGCGGCCTCCGCGGACGAAGTCGCCGCTGTGGTGCGCCGCTGCCCGTCGGGGGCGCTGCAGTACGAGACGGCCGACGGGGCGACGGAGCAGCCGGACGCCCCCACCACCGTGGAGCGCGGTGGAGACGGCACGCTCGTCCTCCGCGGTGATCTGCGGATCACAGGGGCGGACGGCGCGGCGGTGCGGGAGACGCGCGTGATGCTGTGCGGCTGCGGCGCGAGCGGGAACCAGCCGTACTGCGATCACGCGGGCCCCTGCGGGACGCCCGGCGACGTCTGACACCTCGGCCACGGTCGACTCAGTCACGGTCGACGAGACCGAGGACGCGGCGCAGTGCGTCCGGCCGCCGGTCCACGGGCAGGTGGTCCACGAAGTGCACGGCGCAGCCGAGCGCGGCGGCGCCGGCGTCCGCGTGCCGGTCGTCGCCGACCATGAGGGCATCCGCCGGATCGACGCCGATGGCCTCGCAGGCGCGGGCGAACAGGCGCGGGTCCGGCTTCTGGATGTCGTGCTCGTACGACAGGGCGTACGCGTCGACGTACGGGTCCAGGCCGTGGGCGCGGAAGACGGGCCGCAGATCCCAGCCGATGTTGCTGACCACCGCGACGCGGACGCCCCGTTCACGCAGCCCGCCGAGCACCTCGGCGGCATCGGCATAGGGGCGCCAGGCCTCCGGGCTCATGTGGCGTTCGTACAGGGCGTCGTGCAGGTGTGGATCGGGCAGCGTGACCTCGCGTGACAGGCCCGTGAACGCGGCGCGGTGCTGTGCGGCGCTGCGGTCGCGCTCGGCCCACAGCTCGGTGAGGCGGGCGGGCACGACGGTGGGACGCGCCCCGCCGGGCAGCGCGCCCGCTCGCTCCAGTCCGACCGCCAGCCGCTCGAACTCCGCGGCGGGCAACGGCAGCCGGGCCTCTTGGAGCACCGCACGCAGCCAGGCCGCGGTGGACTCGATGCGGAACAGGGTCCCGGAGAAGTCGAAGAGCGCGCCCTTGATCGTCATGGCAAGGATCCTCCGGGACCGGCCGACGGACGGTCAAGTGCGCTCGGGCGCAGGCGCGTTGTGCGGTCTCGGCGGTGCGGGTGTCTGGCCGGTGGAGCGTGAGGGGGCCTCTTTCGCGTGGGCGTCGGGCGGCCGGGCGGGCGCGTGCCCGGGCGGGAGTCCGTTATGTGGTCTCGGTGGTGCGGGTGCCCGGTCGGTAGGCGTACGTGGCGATCGTGAGCGCCACGATCAGTGCGCCCAGGAGCCAGCCGCCGACGACGTCCGACGGCCAGTGCACGCCGTTCCAGATCCGGGTCACGCCGACCCCGACCACGGAGACCACGGCGATCGTCAGCCCCGCGCGCCAGACGGCGGGCCCGACGTCGTACGTACGGAGCAGCCACAGGAGCAGCCCGCAGGCGACCGTCGCCGTCATGGCGTGCCCCGAGGGGAAGGCCGCGAAGTGCGCGGAGTCCACCGGGTCCGGCCACGTCGGGCGCGGCTTGTCGACCGCGGCCTTGAGCCCCTGCTGCACCGCGGTGCCCACCGCACAGGCGGCGGCGATCCACAGCGCGAGCCAGTACGCCCCGCGGAAGAAGAGCCACACCACGGTCACGGTGCACAGCGCGCGCATCGTCCATGGATCCCACACCCAGTCGGTCAGGATGCGGCTCGCGTGGGTGAGACCGTCGTGCGCCACGGCCCAGCGGTGCGTGGCGCGCGCGATGTCGCCGTCGAGGGTGCCTAGCGGGCCCCACTCCAGCTCGACCAGGAGGATCAGCAGGAGCGAGGGGACACTCAGGAGCGCGGCGACGCGCACGGCGCGGGAGTTGCGCGGACGGGGCGGGCTGGGCGGCGAGTCCAGTGGTGTGGCGGGGTGCATGAAGAGATCCTCGCCGAAGGAGGGTGCCGGGGGCCATCCCGGGGCGCGCTCCCGTGGGGCCGCTCCCGGTGGCGTCCTTCTCCGGCGGCGGGACACTATCCCAGCGCGCGCAGCCCAGGCACGAACGTCACCAGGAGCGGAACCACCGGCACCAGCGCCGCGGCAGCCGTCAGCCTCAGCCGCCGCCCCGCGGTGAGCCGCGGCCGTGCGGACAGCAGCCGGTGCACCCGCTGCGGCACGTGCGCCTGGGGGCTCGGGCAGGGGCCGAACACGCCCCGGTCCTCGTTGAGCTCGACCAGCGCGAGGGCGATCGTCAGCCGCCCGAAGCGCCGCGAGGCCACGTCGTCGGCGGCCAGCTCGACCAGGCGGTGCATCTCGCCCCGGAACGCGGCGAAGACCGGCACCTGCGGGAACCCGGTGGCCAGCGCGCCCGAGCAGTGCAGGAGCCAGTCGTGCCGCGCCTGTGCGTGCCCCTGCTCATGGGCGAGCACGGCATCCAGCTGACGGCCCTTCAGGCGGCGCAACGCGGCGGTGGTGATGACCAGTTGGGGCGCCGCGCCCGGCAGCCACCAGGCATCGGGGCGCTCGCCCTCCAGGACGACGAGCCGGTCGGCGCCGGGTTCCTCTCCGGGCAACAGGGGTGCGCGCAGGAGGAGTTCGGTACGTCCCTTGCGGCGCCTTGCCCGCGCCCGGGCGATCTCCCGGGTCAGCATCGCGGCGGTCCACACGCCGCCCAGGGCCAGCGCGGCGGCGGTCGCGGGCGCCCAGACGCCGCCCGCCCCGAGGGCGTACGCGTCGACCACATCATGCGGCGCGGGCGCGAACACATGGCCGCGCACGGCCTGCCACGCGGCGGCGGCGCTCAGCGTCATCGACAGGGCGCAGCACATGAGCACACCCGCCACGACGCACTGCCACGCCCACAGCGCGACCACCGGTTCGCGCTCCGGCCAGTCGGCGCGCGCGAGGAGACGCGGGGCGACGACGGCGGCGAGGGCGCCCAGCAGCAACAGCGCAACGGGGAGCAACATGTGTCAAGACTATGAGGGCGGCGCTGTCGGAGGGTATGGCCTATCGCCTCAAGTGACGCACGCCACGGCCGATCGCGGGATATCACCCCTTACGGCGCCGCGGGACCCCCGTGCCCAGGTCCCCCCAGGTCCTCGCTACAGCGTCAGCAGCATCGCGATCATGGCGATCCCCATGGACAGCCTGCACACCATCGCAAGCTCCGTGCGGTCGGCCCACCCCGTGACGGCGGTGCCGCCACCTCCCTCCGCCGCCGCGAGGGTCGGCACGGGCAGGAGGCGGACCCCCGACCAGAGCACGTATCCGGCGAAGTACAGCAGCAGGGCTCCGGTGAGCGCCGGTGTGCCCCCGCCGCCGTGGCCCGCGTGCGCGGTGGGGGCCGCAGCCATGGCCACCGCCATGTAGACCATGGCGCAGGCGCCGACCAGGTGATGCAGGTGGTGTCGGTTCCGCCGGGCCGACCAGAGCGCGCGCAGCGCCGCCGCGCCGAACACGGCCGCGTACCCGAGCCAGGCCCACCGCGGCGGGGTCAGCACGGCTGCGGGCAGGGCCATCAACGCCATCCCGAATCCCATGAGCGCCTCGCCGCCGGCCGCCCGGCGCTGTTCCTCGATCCTGCTGCGCATCCGCAGCAGACAGTAGGACCCGGTCGCCGCGCACAGCGCGACGAGCAGCCAGCCGGCCTGCGCCGGTCCGTGCACCGCACACCTCCCCGATCGACGGTGTCGTCGGGTCGATGCCCTCGCACGGGGCCTCGTATGCGAGCGCACGGGTGTACGCGGGGAGCGCGGAGGGGAGCGGAGGGGCTTCGGTGGCGGGAAATCGTTTTCGAGTAAAACACTTGCTAAGGTTCTAGGTATGAGCAGTACGCCGCCCTCTTCGACCCGCCCATCGAGCCCCTCCCGTGTCCGCCGACTCTCGGTCCGCCGACTCCCCCTCGCCGGTGTGCTGCGTCCGGGAAAGCCGTCCGACATCTGGTTCAAGCCCGCGTCGAGCGTGGTCGTCGCCACCGCGATACCGAATCTGACGCTCCTCGCGATCGGCCGCCTCGACCTCGTCATGTACACGATGGCGGGATCGTTCTGCGCCCTCTACACCCACAACCTGCCGTACGCCGCGCGGGCCCGCGCCCTCGCCGGGGTCGTCATCGGGATGCTGGCCAGCGTCGGCGTCGCCATGGTCGCCGCCTCGCTCACCACGTCGGCGGCGGTGCTCGTGGCGGTCGGGGCGCTGCTCGCCGCCGCGCAGAAGACGCTCTGCGACGCGACCCGCATCGGCCCGCCCGGCCACCTCATCTTCACGTTCATCAGCTCCGCCACGCTGTTCGCTCCGCAGGCCATCGGGCAGGTCCCCGGTCACCTCGCCCTGACGCTCGGCGCGGGCGCCGTGGCCTGGCTCGTCGGCATGGCCCCCGCCCTGGTGCGGCCGCACGGCCCTGAGCGCAGGGCCACCGCGCGGGCCCTGCACGCGGCGGCCGCGTACGCCGAAG
>NZ_BAAAUG010000132.1:0-68247 GCF_039533825.1 Streptomyces rectiviolaceus | reverse complement strand
CCCCCCACCGACCCGGCCCCCCCCCCCCCCCCCCCGCGTGACCGGCACAGTATGGACGTACGCGAATGTGGCCCGCAATGCTCCGGCCGAAAGGACCGGATCGCCGCGGGCCACAAGGGAGTTGACCCAGCATCAGCTCTTATCCGCGACGAGCTCCTTCAGCGCGATGTTGAGCTGGAGGACGTTCACGCGGGGCTCGCCCACGAAGCCGAGGATCCGCCCGTCGGTGTGCTCGTCGACCAGCTTCTCGACCTTGTTCACGTCGAGGCCGTTCTTCTCGGCCACTCGGTGGGCCTGCAGCTCCGCGTACGCCGGGGAGATGTGAGGGTCCAGACCCGAGCCGGACGAGGTGACGGCCTCGGCAGGCACGTCCGACGGCTTGACCTTGAAGCCGGCCGTGGAGTTGTCCTTCACCACGGCGGCCTTGGCGGCCTTGACGTTCGCGATCAGGTCCTTGTTGTCACCGGACAGGTTCGTCGCGCCCGAAAGGATCAGGTTGTACTGGGTGTTCACCCCCGCGTCCCGGTTGGAGCCGAGGCCGTTGGACGGCCGGGGCTGGAACCACTTCAGGTCGGGCGCGGCGGTCTCCTGGCCCTTCTTCAGCGGCAGGTCGTACCTCTGCCCGATGAGCTCGGAGCCGACGACCTTGCCCTCGCTCTTGATCTCGGAGCCGTTGGCCTTGTCGTTGAACAGACCCTGGGCGATCCCGGTGACGGCCAGCGGATAGATGACACCGCAGATCACGGTCAGCACGAGCAGGGCACGCAGCCCCGCCCCCAGCAACCGCGCCGTGCTTGCAACGGAGTTGTTCATGGCGATCAGCACGCTTTCAGGAACTACAGCCCGGGGATGAGGGAGATGAGAAGGTCGATGATCTTGATGCCGATGAACGGCGCGATGAGACCGCCGAGCCCGTAGACGCCGAGGTTGCGCCGCAGCATCCTGTCCGCGCTCATCGGCCGATACCGCACGCCCTTCAGGGCCAGCGGCACCAGGGCGACGATGATCAGCGCGTTGAAGACGACGGCCGACAGGATGGCCGACTCCGGAGACGACAGGTTCATGATGTTGAGCTTGTCGAGACCGGGATAGACCACGGCGAACATGGCGGGGATGATCGCGAAGTACTTCGCGACGTCGTTGGCGATCGAGAAGGTCGTCAACGCGCCCCGGGTGATCAGGAGTTGCTTGCCGATCTCGACGATCTCGATGAGCTTGGTGGGGTTGGAGTCCAGGTCCACCATGTTCCCGGCCTCCTTGGCGGCCGAGGTGCCGGTGTTCATGGCCACGCCCACGTCCGCCTGGGCAAGCGCGGGCGCGTCGTTGGTGCCGTCACCGGTCATCGCGACGAGCTTGCCACCGGCCTGCTCGCGCTTGATCAGCGCCATCTTGTCCTCGGGCGTGGCCTCGGCGAGGAAGTCGTCCACGCCCGCCTCGTCCGCGATCGCCTTGGCGGTCAGCGGGTTGTCACCCGTGATCATGACCGTCTTGATGCCCATCCGCCGCAGCTCGTCGAACCGCTCCCGCATGCCTTCCTTGACGACGTCCTTCAGGTGGATGACGCCGAGTACGCGCGCCCCCTTGTCGTCCTTGGCGGCGACAAGGAGCGGTGTGCCACCGGCCTGCGAGATGGTGTCGGTGAGCGCCTGGGCGTCGTCGGAGACGGTGCCGCCGTTCTCAGTGACCCAGGCGACGACCGAACCGGTCGCGCCCTTGCGGACCTTGCGCCCGGCCGGGCCCTCGACGAGGTCGACACCGGACATCCGCGTCTGCGCGGTGAAGGCGACCCACTCGGCCCCCTCCAGCTCACCCTGGTGACGCTCGCGAAGCCCGTACCTCTCCTTCGCCAGTACGACGATGGAGCGGCCCTCGGGCGTCTCGTCGGCCAGCGAGGAGAGCTGGGCGGCGTCCGCGAGCTCGGCCTCGGTCGTCCCGCGCACCGGCACGAACTCGGCGGCCTGGCGGTTGCCGAGCGTGATGGTGCCCGTCTTGTCGAGCAGCAGCGTCGATACGTCACCGGCGGCCTCGACCGCCCGTCCGGACATGGCGAGGACGTTGCGCTGGACCAGGCGGTCCATGCCCGCGATGCCGATCGCGGAGAGCAGGGCGCCGATGGTCGTCGGGATCAGGCACACCAGGAGCGCGGCAAGCACGATCATGGACTGCTCGGCACCGGCGTACACGGCGAACGGCTGGAGCGTGACGACCGCGAGCAGGAAGACGATGGTGAGGGACGCGAGAAGGATGTTGAGCGCGATCTCGTTGGGCGTCTTCTGCCGTGCGGCGCCCTCGACCAGGTTGATCATGCGGTCGATGAAGGTCTCGCCCGGCTTCGTCGTGATCTTGATGACGATGCGGTCGGAGAGGACCTTCGTGCCGCCGGTGACCGCGGAACGGTCACCGCCCGACTCCCGGATGACCGGGGCCGATTCACCGGTGATCGCCGACTCGTCGACGCTCGCGACACCGTCGACCACGTCGCCGTCGCCGGGGATCACATCGCCCGCCTCGCAGACGACCAGGTCACCGATGCGCAGCTCGGTGCCGGGCACCTCCTCCTCGGCCGTGCCGTTCAGGCGGCGCGCCACCGTGTCGGTCTTGGCCTTGCGCAAGGTGTCCGCCTGCGCCTTGCCGCGGCCCTCGGCCACCGCCTCGGCCAGGTTGGCGAAGATCGTGGTCAGCCAGAGCCAGACCGCGATCGCCCAGCCGAACCAGTCCCCCGGGTCCTTGACCGCGAGGACGGTGGTGATCACCGAGCCGACGAGCACCACGAACATGACGGGCGACTTGACCATCACCCGCGGATCGAGCTTGCGCACGGCGTCCGGGAAGGACTTCAGGAGCTGCCTGGGGTCGAACAGACCCCCGCCGACACGGCTGTCGTCCTTGGCGCCCTTGGCGTCCTTGTGCCCGCCGGGCACGTCCTGGTGCGGCGCACGGGTGGGAGTGGCGGTGGACATGGAGCCGGGCTCCTCTGGCTTCTCTATGTCGGTGTGCTTCTTTGTGCCGGTGGTCATGACGCGAGCCCCTCGGCCAGCGGCCCGAGGGCCAGCGCGGGAAAGTAGGTCAGACCGGTGATGATCATGATGGTGCCGACCAGCAACCCGGTGAACAGCGGCTTCTCGGTGCGCAGCGTGCCCGCCGTCGCCGGGATCGGCTTCTGTTCCGCCAGCGAACCGGCGAGCGCGAGGACGAACACCATCGGCAGGAACCGGCCGAGCAGCATCGCGAGACCGATCGTGGTGTTGAACCAGTTCGTGTCCGCGCTCAGCCCCGCGAACGCCGAACCGTTGTTGTTGGCGCCGGAGGTGTAGGCGTAGAGGATCTCGGAGAAGCCGTGCGCCCCGGAGTTGAGCATCGAGTCCTTGGGCGTCGGCAGCGCCATCGACACCGCCGTGAAGCCGAGCACCAGGGCGGGGGTGACGAGGATGTAGCAGGCCGCCAGCTTGATCTCGCGGGTGCCGATCTTCTTGCCCAGGTACTCCGGCGTACGGCCCACCATCAGGCCCGCGATGAACACCGCGATGATCGCCATGATCAACATGCCGTACAGACCCGACCCCGTGCCACCCGGCGCGATCTCCCCGAGCTGCATGCCGAGGAGGTTGAGCCCGCCGCCGAAGCCGGTGTTGGAGGAGTGGAAGGAGTTGACCGCGCCCGTCGAGGTCAGCGTCGTGGCGACCGAGAAGATCGCCGAGCCGCCGATCCCAAACCGCGTCTCCTTGCCCTCCATCGCACCGCCCGCGATGTCGAACGCCGGACCCCCATGGTGGAACTCCGTCCACATCATCAGAGCCGTGAACCCGACCCAGATGGTGACCATCGTCGCCAGGATCGCGTACCCCTGCTTGAGGGAACCGACCATGCGCCCGAACGTCCGCGTGATCGCGAACGGGATCACCAGGATCAGGAAGACCTCGAACAGGTTGGAGAAACCGTTCGGATTCTCAAACGGGTGGGCGGAGTTGGCGTTGAAATAGCCGCCCCCATTGGTGCCCAGCTCCTTGATGACCTCCTGCGAGGCCACCGCCCCGCCGTTCCACTCCTGGCTGCCGCCGAGGAACTGGCCGACCCCGTGGATGCCGGAGAAGTTCTGGATCGCGCCACAGGCGACAAGCACGACCGCGCCGATCACCGAGATCGGGATCAGGACGCGTACGACACCGCGCACCAGGTCCGCCCAGAAGTTGCCCAACTCCCCGGTCCGCGACCGGGCGAAGCCGCGCACCAGGGCCACCGCGACGGCGATGCCCACGGCCGCGGAGACGAAGTTCTGCACCGCGAGGCCGCCGGTCTGCACGACGTGGCCCATGGCCTGCTCGCCGTAGTACGACTGCCAGTTGGTGTTCGCCACGAAGGACGCGGCGGTGTTGAAGGCCTGGTCCGGATCGATCGCCTTGAAGCCAAGCGACCCGGGCAGCGAGCCCTGGAGCCGCTGCAGCAGGTACAGGAACAGCACGCTCACGGCGGAGAAGGCGAGGACCCCGCGCAGATAGGCGGGCCAGCGCATCTCGGCGTTCGGGTTGGCGCCTATGCCCTTGTAGATCCACTTCTCCACGCGCAGATGCTTCTCGGAGGAGTAGACCTTGGCCATGTAGTCGCCAAGCGGACGGTATGCCAGGGCCAGCGCCACGATCAGCGCCAGGAACTGGAGCACACCAGCAAGAACAGGGCTCATATCCGTACTCAGAACCTCTCCGGGAACACGAGAGCGAGGACGAGATAGCCCAGCAGGGCGACGGCCACGACGAGACCGACGATGTTCTCGGCAGTCACAGCTTCGCCACCCCCTTGGCGATGAACGCCACCAGCGCGAAAACCGCGATCGTGGTGACGACGAAGGCCATGTCGGCCATCGTGTGCTCCTAGATGAGATGCGATTGATCTGACGCCTTGAGCAAACCCCCTCCGTGGCCGAAATCGACCGCCGTTGACGCCTCCCTTACGTCCCTTGGCGCCCCATTGACGACTCTCTTACGGCTGCCTGCGCCCACCTGCTACCAACCGGCTCTCACCTGCAAAAACGCCGATGGGCCGCACTCCCGTCAGGGAATGCGGCCCATCGGCCTCTACTGCGTCGTGCGGGCGCCCGGGGGCGCCTCGGCACGTCCGGGGCGCTAGCGCACCTCGGTGATCTCAGGGCCCCGCTGGAGCTGGCCCATGCCGCCCGAGAAGCGCGAGCCCTCCTGCTGCTCCTGCTGGACACCGCCCTCGGCGACCATCTGCGCGTCGTCAGGCAGCTTCAGGACGATCGGGTCGCGAGGCGCCATCGGTCCTTCGCCGCGCACGATGACGGTGTCCCGGAAGATCTGCTCCAGGAGACCCGCGGCCTGCGGCTGCACCGCGCCCTGGCCGGAGATGACCCCACGCAGGAACCACCGCGGGCCGTCGACACCGATGAAGCGCACGACCTGCACCCCGCCCGTGCCGTCCGGCAGCTGCACCGGCACCTGCGCGCGCAGCTCCCAGCCGAGGGGGCCCTCGACCTCGTCGATGACACCGCCCTGCTGGGTGATGCCCGAGGCGATCTCCTCGCGGACCTCGCCCCAGATGCCCTGCTTCTTGGGGGCGGCGAAGCCCTGCAGCTGGATGGCGCTGTCCTGGAGCACGACGGTCGCGGCGACGATCGCGTCACCCGCGACCTCCACCCGCAGCTCCATGCCCTCGACACCCGGTACGAAGAGGCCGCCCAGGTCCACCCGGCCCTCGCCGGGCTCCCGGACCTCCGAGACATCCCAGGGACCGTCGGGGCGGGGCTCGGGCTCGAGCCTCACGCGCGACGAGGCCGCGGCCGTGTCATCACTGTCAGCACGGTCAGGGTCCTCGACGACCTGCTCGGCCTCGCCCGCCGCGTCCTCGGCGGCACTGTCCTTCTTGCGACGTCCGAACACGTCACTGTCCTTCCCGGTCAGATACGACCGATGCGTATCGATTCCCACCCGTTTTTTCACCCGAGCCGGCGCCCACGGCGGCATGGCCGCCGGTGGACCCGAAGCCCCCCTCGGCCCGCGCCGAGTCGGGAAGCTCCGCCACCTCCCGGAAGCGCACCTTCTCGACCTGCTGGACGACCAGTTGGGCAATCCGGTCGAAGCGCTCGAACCGCACACGCTCGCGCGGGTCGAGATTCACCACGATCACCTTGATCTCTCCACGGTACCCGGCATCCACCGTCCCTGGGGCATTCACCAGGGCGACACCGCAGCGGGCGGCGAGACCGGAACGCGGGTGCACGAAGGCCGCGTACCCCTCGGGCAGCGCGATAGACACCCCGGTGGGCAGCACCACGCGCTCGCCCGGGGCGAGTTCGTGCGCTTCGGTGGTCCGCAGATCCGCTCCGGCGTCACCGGGCTGCGCGTACGACGGCAGCGGCACTTCGGAGTCGACGCGACGGATCAGGACGTCGAGCTCCGGACGGGTTGCGGGGGTCACGGGTTCACCTCGAAAGCACGTGCGCGGCGGAGCTGGTCCGGGTCGTCCATGGCGGCCCGGATCTCCTCCGGGCGGCCGTTCTCGACGAAGTGGTCGACCTTGACCTCGATGAAGAGGGCCTTGGCGCGGACGGCGACGGGCCCCTCGGGGCCGCCGATCCGCCCGGTGGCCCGGGAGTAGATCTTCCGCCCTGCGACGGCGGTCACCTCGGCCTCGAGGAAGAGCACGGTGCCCAGCGGCACGGGCAGCGCGAAGTCGGTCTCGAGCCGTCCGGTCACGGCGATCACCCGCAGCAGCCAGTTCAGCGAGCCGAGCGTCTCGTCGAGCGCCGTGGCGAGCACTCCGCCGTGGGCGAGGCCCGGCGCGCCCTGGTGGGCCTCCCGGACGGTGAACTCGGCGGTGACGCCCACGCCTTCACCGGCGTACGCCGCGAGGTGCAGCCCGTGGGCCTGCCCTCCGCCGCAGCCGAAACAGTGCTCGTAGTGGGCTCCGATGAGCTCGCCGGGGGCGGGCGCGTCGGGGTGGCGGACGGGCGCTATTGCGTCGGCCGGGGGCGTCAGAGCTGCTGAAGTACCACTCACAGGCGCAGACCTTACCCGCGAGTCCGGTCACACAGCTCATCGTGCCAAGCTTGCTTACATGCAGCCTTACGAAGAACGCCTGACGGCGCCCCGTTCCTGGTGGCTTGTCTCGCTCCTGGTCGGTGTCGCGATGGCGCTGATCATGCTCCCCTTCGGCACCCTGCCGCTGCTCGGCGGCCTGGTCGCCGGGACGGCGGTCGCCGCGGTCGTCACCAGTTCGTACGGTTCCCCCCGGATCCGTGTGGTGGCGGACTCGCTCGTCGTGGGCGACGCGAAGATCCCGGTCTCCGCCCTGGGCGAGGCCGAGGTGCTCGACGCGGAGGGGGCGCGCGCCTGGCGCGGTCCGAAGGCCGACCCTCGCGCCTTCATGCTGCTGCGCGCCTACATCCCCACGGCACTGCGCGTCGAGATCACGGACCCGCAGGACCCGACTCCGTACGTGTACGTGTCGACGCGGAACCCCGAGGCCCTCGCGGCGGCGCTGACTGCGGTACGGGCTTCCTAGGGGCTGCCTGCGGGGGAACTGCCACGGGACTGCCGCGTCACTGCCCCAGCTCCTTGGGCGGGATGCCGGGGCGCAGGGGGTCCAGAGGCTTCACGGGCTGCTCAAGGGGCGGCAGCTCGGGCAGGGCGTCCCAGGGCACCTGCGACCTCCGCAGGTCCGCACGGACCCGCTCAGCGAGCTTCTTGGTGTCTCGGCGGTTCATCACCGCCCCTACCGCGGCGCCCACCATGAAGGGCATCAGGTTCGGGAGGTTCCGCACCATGCGTTTCATGATCTGCTGGCGCAGTTCGCGCTTCATCTGGCCGCCGAGCGCCGCGTTGATCGACGCGGGCTTCACCACGTCGATGCCGCGCTCCTCGGTCCACGCGGTGAGGTAGGCGGAGCTGCGCTCCTTGAGGTTGCCCGGCGGACGCCGGCCGTAGACCTCGTGGAGTTCGGCGATCAGCTTCAGCTCGATGGCCGCGACGCCGGTGATCTCGGCAGCCATCTCCGCGGGCATCGCGGGCGGCACGGGCATCATCGCCGCGGCGCCGACCCCGGCACCGACCGTCGAGGTCGCGTTGGCCGCGCCGGAGATGAGTTTGTCCGCGAGCCGCTCGGGATCCAGGTCCGGGAACTGCTTGCGGAGGGTGCCCAGGTCGCGGATCGGGACCCGCGGGGCGTTCTCGATGATCCGGTCGGCGAGATAGCCGATCCCGGCTTTGGCGCCGCGTCCGCTCATGCGTACGCCCGCCTTGACTCCGTCCGTGACGGCGGCAACGCGGCCCTTGGACCCATGGGTCCTGGACGCCTTGTCGGCCGCCGTCTCGTCGTGTGCTGCCACCTCTGAGGCGTTCGCCGGTGCGAGCGAGGCTGTTCCTGTGGGGGAAGAGCCCCGCTCGTCGTCACGAACGCCGCCCGGGGTGGCGTTCTCTTGGTCCGCTCCGCGCTTACGGAAGCGGCGCTTCCTGGGCGGGGTCGAGCCTGTCACGGCCGACCCTGCCCTAGTCGCAGTCGCGGCAGATCGGCTGGCCGTTCTTCTCCCTGGCCAGCTGGCTGCGGTGGTGCACCAGGAAGCAGCTCATGCAGGTGAACTCGTCCTGCTGCTTCGGGAGCACCCGAACGGCGAGCTCCTCGTTCGAAAGATCCGCGCCGGGCAGTTCCAGGCCCTCTGCGGCCTCGAACTCGTCGACGTCTACGGCCGACGTCGACTTGTCGTTCCGACGCGCCTTGAGTTCCTCGATGCTGTCCTCGTTGACGTCATCGTCGGTCTTGCGTGGGGTGTCGTAGTCCGTTGCCATGTCGCTCTCCCCCTCTGGGTGTCTGCGGTGTCTCAGCGCACGTAACGCGTGAGAGGCCGGACTTGTGCCCGACCTGAGGCGGAGATTTTGCCTCACATCAAGGTCTGTTACTCAATCGACACCCAACCGCACCCCTGAAGAGGTGATCGGTTTGGATGGCGATCGGGACCGTACACGGTCCGAATGTCGCACTTCACAGGCGCCACCCCGTGTACTTCCCGTGATCAAGACCCCTGAAAACCCGGATTTTCCCGGCTTTCCGACGACTTTCACGATCACGGAGAGTAGATGGCCGAAAATTCGCCCCTGTGATCGATCGCACACGGAATCTCCGGGATCAGGTCCTGAAAATTCCGCGCAAAGCGAACATCGCGGCGAGTCCGCGGCAGCATCTCAGAGAGGAAGGGTGACTCGCATCACGAGCCCTCCCCCCTCGCGCGGCTCCGCGATGATACGGCCCCCGTGGGCCCGCGCCACCGACCGGGCGATCGACAGGCCGAGTCCCACGCCCTTGTCGCTGCCCGTGCGCTCGGTCCGCAGCCGCCGGAACGGCTCGAAGAGGTTGTCGATCTCGTACGCGGGAACCACGGGACCCGTGTTCGACACCACGAGGACCGCCTGGCCGTGCTGGGCCTCCGTGGTGACCTCCACCCATCCCTCGTCCGGCACGTTGTACCTGACGGCGTTCTGGACGAGGTTCAGGGCGATCCGCTCCAGGAGGACGCCGTTGCCCTGGACGACGGCCGGGCCGCGCTCCCCGCGGATCTGCACGCCCTTCGCGTCGGCCTCGGTCCGCACCTGGTCGACGGCGCGGTCGGCGACCTCGGCGAGGTCGACCGGCTTGCGCTCCACGATCTGGTTGTCGCTGCGGGCGAGCAGCAGCAGCCCCTCCACGAGCTGCTCACTGCGCTCGTTCGTGGCCAGGAGCGTCTTGCCGAGCTGCTGGAGCTCGGGGGGCGCCGCCGGGTCGGAGAGCTGCACCTCGAGCAGGGTGCGGTTGATCGCGAGCGGTGTGCGCAGCTCGTGGGAGGCGTTCCCCACGAACCGCTGCTGGGCGGTGAAGGCCCGCTCCAGGCGGTCGAGCATCTCGTCGAAGGTGTCCGAGAGCTCCTTCAACTCGTCGTCGGGACCGTCCAGTTCGATGCGCCGGGACAGGTCCGTGCCGGCCACCCTGCGCGCGGTGCGCGTGATGCGGCCGAGCGGCGAAAGGACGCGGCCCGCCATCGCGTAACCGAAGGCGAAGGCGATCACCGCGAGCCCGAGCAGGGCGAGCAGCGAGCGGCTCAGGAGGTTGTCCAGGGCGTGCTGGCGCTGTTCGTTGACGCAGGCGTTCATGGCGCTGTTGAGCTCACCGGCGGACGGCCTGGTCGGGAAGTTGCAGGTGTCGCTGGCCACCTGACCGGAAACGATCTTGAACGGCAGGTCGCTGCCCACGTTCAGGGCCTGCGCGGCAAGCAGGTAGATGATCGAGAGCAGCAGGATGCCCGCGATCAGGAACATGCCGCCGTAGAGCAGGGTCAGGCGTATACGGATCGTGGGGCGCAGCCACGGGAAGGGCACTTCGGCCTTCCTGGGGTCCCAGGTCGGTTTCGGAGGCGCCGCCGGTGGCGCCGGGGTCGCGGCCACCGGGGATCAGATCCGGTAGCCGGAGCCGGGCACCGTCACGATGACGGCGGGCTCGCCGAGCTTCCGCCGCAGGGTCATGACGGTCACCCGGACCACGTTCGTGAACGGGTCGGTGTTCTCGTCCCAGGCCTTCTCGAGGAGCTGCTCGGCGGAGACGACGGCGCCCTCGCTGCGCAGCAGCACCTCGAGGACGGCGAACTCCTTGGGGGCGAGCTGGATCTCCTTGCCGTCGCGGAAGATCTCGCGGCGGTTCGGGTCGAGCTTGATCCCGGCGCGCTCCAGGACGGGCGGCAGCGGCACGCTCGTGCGCCGGCCGAGGGCACGCACGCGTGCCGTGAGCTCGCTGAATGCGAAGGGCTTGGGGAGATAGTCGTCGGCGCCGATCTCCAGGCCCTCGACACGGTCGCTGACGTCGCCCGACGCGGTGAGCATCAGGACGCGGGTCGGCATGCCGAGCTCGACGATCTTGCGGCAGACGTCGTCACCGTGCACGAGCGGGAGGTCCCGGTCGAGCACCACGACGTCGTAATCATTGACCCCGATACGTTCCAGGGCGGCCGCTCCGTCATACACGACGTCGACGGCCATGGCCTCCCGGCGTAGTCCGGTGGCCACCGCATCGGCGAGCAGCTGCTCGTCCTCGACGACGAGTACGCGCACGGCGCATCCCTTCCTCTGTGCCCCTGCGGGCAGGTCTGTTCGTGGGGTGTGGCCTCTATCCTGCCCCTTTCGGTCATAAACCGGCTGTAAGGCGGTGTCCTGGCCGGGGAACGTGGGGTGCCGACCCGGGAATGCGGGATTTTCTCCGACGGTTGAGGTTTCCGTGGAAGGGAGCCCGGGGAGGACGACCTCACACCCGCGATCACGCTTTGTATGTGGCGCGCCACAACCCGCTTTCCGCACGGCGGGCGGCTTGAGACGTGATCGCCCCTTCTTGAGGGCACACCCCCGTGCCATCGACCCACGACCCAGCCGAGGGGGCGCAACCATGGACGCTTTTACCGCAGGACTGCTGCAGCGCATAAAGGCCACGGAGTCCGACCTCACGAAGGCCCGTGAGACGGGCGACGACTTCCTTGCCGAGGTCGAGCAGGCCGAACTCGAAGATCTCCACCGGCTGGCCGCCGAACACGGGGTGGAGGTAGGCGCGCTGCACGCCTGATCCATTCGCCAGCAGAAGGGCCCCGGCATCCGTGGACGAGATGCCGGGGCCCTTCTGCGTGCGGATCCGCTCTGTGTGCGGATCCGTGCGGCCGGTCAGTCGTGCCAGGCGCCGAGCTCCTCCAGGCGGCCCTGGAGGTCCTCGAAGAGGCCGGGCGGTGCCGCGATGGCCAGCTCGCCCGTGAGGGCCTCTCCGGGCCGTCCGCCGGTCAGCGCGCCCGCCTCCCGCGCGACGAGGTCACCGGCCGCGAAGTCCCACGGGTTGAGGCCACGCTCGTAGTACGCGTCCAGGCGGCCGAGCGCGACATCGCAGAGGTCGATCGCCGCCGAGCCGCCGCGGCGGATGTCCCGGACCAGCGGGATCAGCTGCCGGGCCACCTCGGCCTGCTGGGCGCGGCGCTGGGCGACGTACCCGAAGCCTGTGCCGACGAGAGCCTGTTCGAACGGGGGCGCGGGGCGGGTGTGCGCGGGCTTGTCGTTGACGAAGGCGCCCTCTCCGAGGACGGCCCGGTAGGTCTCGCCGCGCATCGGGGCGTGCACCACGCCGACGAGTGTCTCGCCGTCCTTGCGGGCCGCGATGGACACGGACCAGTCGGGGCGTCCGTAGAGGTAGTTGACGGTGCCGTCGATCGGGTCGATCACCCACTGGACGCCGCTGCTGCCCTCGGAGCTCGCGCCCTCCTCACCGAGCACGCCGTCGGCCGGCCTGCGCTCGGCGAAGAAGTCGGTGATCAGCTTCTCGGATGCGATGTCCATCTCGGTGACGACGTCGACCGCACTGGTCTTCGTGGCGGCCACGCCCAGGTCGTCCGGGCGCCCGTCGCGCAGGAAGGCTCCGGCGCGGTGCGCGGCCTCCAGGGCCACGCCGAGGAGTTCTGCCTTGAGGTCGGTCACATCGGTCACGTCGGGGTCCTTACGCGTACGGGCTGTCGGCGCCCGCGGCCGCGGGCTTCGGGGCGCGGGCCGGGCAGCAGCCCACCGGACACAGGTCGTGGCTCGGTCCGAGCGCGCCCAGGGCGCAGGGCGCGACCTCGCGCCCGCTCTCCGTGGCGGCGCGCTCCAGGACCAGGTCGCGCACCGCGGCGGCGAACCGCGGGTCCGCGCCGACCGTGGCCGAGCGGCGCACCGGGAGGCCCAGCTCGGCGGCCTTCGCGTCGGCCTCGGTGTCGAGGTCGTAAAGGACCTCCATGTGGTCCGAGACGAAGCCGATCGGGACCATCACGACGGCGGGTGCACCGGCCGCGTGCCGCTCCTCCAGGTGATCACAGATGTCCGGCTCAAGCCACGGGATGTGCGGGGCGCCGCTGCGCGACTGGTAGACGAGCTGCCAGGGGTGCTCGACGCCGGTCTGCTCGCGCACCGCATCGGCGATGAGCCGGGCCACGTCCAGGTGCTCCTCGACGTACGCGCCGCCGTCCCCGTGGTCCTCGACGCGCCCCGAGGTGTCGGCGGCCGCGGTCGGGATGGAGTGCGTCGTGAAGGCGAGGTGTGCCCCTTCGCGTACGTCACCGGGGAGTTCGGCCAGGGACTTCAGGACGCCGTCGATCATGGGGCGGACGAAGCCGGGGTGGTTGAAGTAGTGCCGCAGCTTGTCGACGCGCGGCACCTCAAGGCCCTCCGAGGCCAGCACGGCGAGGGAGTCCGCCAGGTTCTCGCGGTACTGGCGGCAGCCCGAGTACGACGCGTACGCGCTGGTCGCGAGGACGAGCACGCGGCGGTGGCCGTCCTGGACGAGCTCGCGCAGGGTGTCGGTCAGATAGGGGGCCCAGTTGCGGTTGCCCCAGTAGACCGGAAGGTCGAGGCCGTGCTCCGCGAAGTCCTTGCGCAGGGCGTCGAGCAGGGCGCGGTTCTGGTCGTTGATCGGGCTGACCCCGCCGAACAGGAAGTAGTGCTGCCCCACCTCCTTGAGCCGCTCCTTGGGGATGCCGCGGCCCCGCGTCACGTTCTCCAGGAACGGGACCACGTCGTCGGGGCCTTCGGGGCCGCCGAACGAGAGCAGCAGCAGGGCGTCATAGGGAGAGGCATCGAGCGCATCGGACATGTCTCCGATCCTGCCACCCGCCACTGACAGCCGGAAAATCACGGTGCGTCCGGTCCCACCGGAGCCGTAAGCTGTATTGGCCACCTTTACGCCTTACCGGGGCGGCTCCGTACGTGGTCCGCACATGGTCCGCACGGAGCCGCCCCGGAGCCTCAGCGGAGTCCCACGTGCCAAGCCCCTACCGCGCCATCTTCGCCGCCCCCGGCACCAAGGGGTTCTCGACGGCGGGCTTCCTCGGGCGGATGCCGCTGTCGATGATGGGCATCGGCGTCGTGACCATGGTGTCCCAGCTCACGGGGCGGTACGGCCTTGCGGGCGCGCTCTCCGCGACCGTCGCCCTCTCCGGCGCCGCGATCGGCCCGCAGATCTCGCGCCTGGTCGACCGGTACGGCCAGCGCCGGGTGCTGCGACCCGCGACCCTGGCCTCCCTGGCGGCGGTCGCCGGGCTCCTGCTCTGCGCGAAGTACGAACTCCCTGACTGGACGCTGTTCGCCTTCGCCGCCCTCGTCGGCTGCGTGCCGAGCGTGGGATCGATGATCAGGGCGCGCTGGGCGGTCCTCTACCGGGACACCCCGCAGCTGCACACCGCGTACTCCTTCGAGTCCGTGGTGGACGAGATCTGCTTCATCTTCGGGCCGATCATCTCGATCGGGCTCTCCACGGTGTGGTTCCCCGAGGCCGGGCCGCTGCTCGCCGGGGTCTTCCTGGCAGTGGGCGTCTTCTGGCTGACGGCCCAGCGGGCCACCGAGCCCGTGCCGCACGGGCGTGAACACCACACCAGGGGCTCGGCGTTGCGCTCCGGAGGGCTTCAGGTCCTGGTCGCGACCTTCGTGGCGACGGGTGCGATCTTCGGGTCCATCGACGTGGTGACCGTGGCGTACGCCGAGGACCAGGGCCACAAGGCGGCGGCGAGCCTGGTGCTCGCGGTGTACGCGCTCGGCTCCTGCGTGGCCGGGGCGGCCTTCGGGCTTCTGCACTTCAAGGGTGCTCCCGCACCCAGGTGGCTGCTGGGTGTCTGTGCGATGGCCGTGAGTATGATCCCGCTTCAGTTGGTCGGGAACCTGCCGTTTCTGGCCGTGGCGTTGTTCATCGCGGGCCTCTCCATAGCACCGACCATGATCACGACGATGGCCCTCGTCGAACAGCACGTACCACGCGCGAAGCTGACCGAGGGCATGACCTGGGTGAGCACCGGACTCATGGTCGGCGTCGCGCTCGGCTCCTCAGCGGCCGGCTGGGTCATCGACGCGGCCGGATCGGACGCCGGGTACGCGGTCCCCGGTCTTTCCGGGGCCGTCGCGGTGGCGGTCGGGTTCCTTGGGTATCGCCGGCTGAAGAAGCCGGTTCCGCAACGGGGAGGGACCCATGAGCACGGCAGCGGGCAGCAGCGGGAAGAGCACAGCGGCGTGGCGTAACTGGGCGGGCAACGTCACCGCACGCCCCGCCAGGGAGGCCACCCCCGCGTCGGTGGACGAGCTCCGCGACGCGCTGCGTCAGGCCAAGGAGGACGGCCTGAAGGTGAAGCCGGTCGGCACCGGCCACTCCTTCACGGCGACCGCGGCGACCGACGGCCTCCTGATACGCCCCGAACTCCTCACCGGCATCCGCAGGATCGACCGCGAGGCAGGCACCGTCACCGTGGAAGCGGGGACTCCGCTGAAGCGCCTGAACGCGGCGCTCGCCCGCGAAGGCCTGTCGCTCACGAACATGGGCGACATCATGGAGCAGACGGTCTCCGGCGCGACCAGCACCGGAACGCACGGCACGGGCCGCGATTCGGCGTCGATATCCGCACAGATCACGGCACTTGAGCTGGTCACCGCGGACGGCACGGTCCTCACCTGCTCCGAGAAGGAGAATCCCGAGGTCTTCGCGGCGGCCAGGATCGGCCTCGGCGCACTCGGCGTGATCAGCGCGATCACCTTCTCCGTAGAGCCCGTTTTCTTCCTCACCGCCCGTGAGGAGCCGATGACCTTCGACAAGGTCACCAGCGAGTTCGACGCGCTCTACGCCGAGAACGAGCACTTCGAGTTCTACTGGTTCCCGCACACCGGAAACTGCACCACCAAGCGCAACAACCGCAGCGCGGGCCCCGCCGCCCCGCCCGGCAAGGTCAGCGCCTTCGTAGAGGACGAAATTCTCTCCAACGGCCTCTTCCAGGTGGTCAACACGCTCGGCAGGGCCGTCCCCGCGACCATCCCCGGCATCGCCAAGATCTCCAGCAAGGCGCTCTCCGCCCGCACCTACACGGACATTCCCTACAAGGTCTTCACAAGCCCGCGCCGCGTGCGCTTCATGGAGATGGAGTACGCGGTCCCGCGTGCGGCCCTCGTCGAGACCCTGCGCGAGCTGAAGACGATGGTGGAGCGCTCGAATCTGCGGATCAGCTTCCCCGTAGAGGTCCGTACGGCCCCCGCGGACGACATCGCGCTCTCCACCGCCTCGGGCCGGGAGAGCGCGTACATCGCCGTGCACATGTACCGGGGCACGCCCTATCAGGCGTACTTCACGGCCGCCGAGCGGATCTTCACCGCGCACGAGGGCCGGCCCCACTGGGGCAAGATCCACACCCGGGACGCCGGCTACTTCTCGCAGGTCTATCCGCGCTTCGCTGAGTTCACGGCCGTGCGCGACCGCCTGGACCCGGACCGCCTGTTCGGCAACGACTACTTGCGCCGCGTCCTGGGCGACTGAGGCGGCCCGGGCGGCCGACCGCCGCCTACGGGGCGGCGGTCTCTCCCTGCTGTACGTCGCTTCCGCTGTCGGTGTCGCCACCGCTCGACGGGGTCGGCGTCGGAGTCGGGGTGGGGGTAGGCGTGGGAGTCGGGTCCGTCTTGGAACCGTCGTCGTCCCCGGAGCCCGTGCCGGAGTCCGTTCCCTTGTCGGGGTCGTCCTTCGAACCGGAGTCCGAGTCGTTGCCGTTGTCCGGCGTCTGCGAGTTCGCCCCGTCCGGCTCCTGCGACGCGTCGCCGCCCTGCTGCGAACCGTCGTGGTCCGTGCCGGTGGACGCGCCGTCGGACGGCCGCCCGGAGGGGTCGGCCGACGGTGCGGACGGCTGGTCCGGGGAGCTGTTCCTGCCCGTGAAGCTGTTGCTGATCGTGGTGCCGTGGCCCCCGCTGAAGTCCTCGCCGGAGACGATCTCGTACGTCGTGATGCCGGCCATGGCGACCCCGAAGACCACCGCCGCCGCGATCAACGGCCGCTTCCAGCTACGGATCTCCGTGCGATGCGTGGTGGCGCCGGTGAACTCTTCCGAGGGAAGCGGCGGTCCCAACGGCTCGGCCGGCACGACCGGAGCCGCCTGCCGCAGCACGCGCGTCGCGTCGTCCCGGGGCACCATCTGCGTGGCATCGACCGACCCGAGCATCTGCGTCTTCTCGGCGTCGGCGTCGGAGCCCGCCACCGGCAGCAGGGCCGTGCGGTCGGCGTCGTTGCCCGTCACGGGCAACAAGGTCGTGCGGTCGGCGTCGGCGCCCGCCACCGGCAGCACGGTCGTGCGATCCGCTTCACCGTCAACGGGCAGCACCGAGGTGGCGTCCGGCTCGACCGGCTCGACCGGCTCGACCGTTCTCCCCCATGTCGTCGTCACGGGCCCCGTCCCGGCCTGCGCCGCCGCTCCCGTGTACGCCGCCGCTCTGAACGTCTCAGCCACCGGCGCACCAGAGCCGTCGGTCAACGGAACCTGCTGCGCCCGTGGCTTGGCCTGCACCGCGACGTCACGTATCTGCTCGCCCGTGCGCCGGAAGAAGTGCTGGAAGATCGTGCCCCCGCAGGTCGCGACCACGCTCACCAGGCCGGCGCCGAGGATCGTGCCGTAGACGCCGAAGCTGGCGGCGAGCTTCGCCCCCACGACGGCGGCCACGGCGCTGCCCGCGACCTGCGGCAGACTCAGATCAAGGCGCCGCTTCTCCGTCGGCTCATCCCGGCCCTTGGACTCCGTGCCGGAATCCGGCTTTTCACGCATCTCCGACCCTTGCCTGCCTTTCTCGACTGACTACACGAGAAAGGGACGTATGGGTCTAGTGGTTAGTTCCGTTTCTGGAGATTCCGTGAAGTGTGCCACTCGTGCACCACCCTGCCCGGGTATCCGTGGGCGCCAACTCCCGTCCCCTGCGAGAAGTTCGGCGGCGCGGCGGACCACCCGCGTGGCCCGAATGGAGTACTGTTGCGAGCCCTGGGTCCGGTCTCCCACCTGGGTGCCCGGGGCCTTCCAGGACCGCCGGGAGGGGGCTCGCTGCACAGGGTGACCAAAATGGTCACTGAGAGTTGCGAAAAGGTAACCGTGCCATAACGGCGGCCTTGGGCCCATGCCCGACACGCCGGGCAACTCGGCAAGGTTGTGGCAGGCTGCACCCGGGCAGGCCACACTCGACTAGCGGAAGCAGCGACGCACGTGACGTCGGCAGGCACCACCCGGGAGGTCCCCATGCCCGAACTGCGTGTCGTGGCCGTCAGCAACGACGGCACACGGCTGGTGCTGAAGGCTGCGGACAGCACGGAGTACACGCTTCCGATCGACGAGCGGCTGCGCGCCGCGGTGCGCGGTGACCGTCCGCGTCTCGGCCAGATCGAGATCGAGGTGGAGAGCCACCTCCGCCCCCGTGACATCCAGGCGCGTATACGTGCCGGTGCCAGCGCGGAGGAAGTCGCCTCGCTCGCCGGAATCCCCGTCGATCGCGTCCGCCGCTTCGAAGGACCCGTGCTCGCCGAGCGCGCCTTCATGGCCGAGCGGGCCCGGAAGACCCCCGTGCGCCGTCCCGGCGAGAACACCGGACCCCAGCTCGGCGAAGCCGTATCGGAGCGACTGCTCCTGCGCGGCGCCGACAAGGAAACCGTCCAGTGGGACTCCTGGCGCCGCGACGACGGCACTTGGGAGGTCCTGCTCGTCTACCGCGTCGCGACCGAGCCGCACTCCGCGAGCTGGACGTACGACCCGCCACGGCGGCTCGTGCAGGCCGTGGACGACGAGGCGCGCTCGCTGATCGGCGAGACGGACGACATCACCGCGCCCGAGCCCAGCTTCCCGTTCGTGCCGCGCATCGCCCGGCTGCCCCGGGACAGGCCCTCGCTCGACCGGCCGCTGGACCGCGCCCTGGACCGGCAGTTGGAACGCCCGAGCGCGCCGCCGCCCCCGGAGCCCCCGGAGGAGAACACGGCCACCGGAGCGACCGCGACCGCGGCCGTCTCGGAGTCCGAGCGGGACTCGCTCACCAGCCTCCTGGAGGCGGTGCCGAGCTTCCGCGGCGACATGATCGTGCCGGAGCGCCCCGCGCTGCCGCCCACGGATCTGCCGCCCACGGAGGAGCCCGAGCAGGACCCGGAGGCCGAGGAGCCCCCGGCAGCGTCCGCCGGCGCGGGTTCCGCGTACGCGGACGTCCTGATGCCGCGCTCGGTGGCCAGCCACCGAGACCGCCTCGTCGGCACCACCGACCGTCAGGCGGAGGCCGACGGCGTCCGCCCCGGGCGGCGTGCCGCGGTGCCGAGCTGGGACGAGATCGTCTTCGGGACACGCCGCAAGAAGCAGGAGTAGCGCTTCGGCGTTCGTCGTTCGGCGTTCGGCGTTCGTCATCGTGGGCCGGGGCCCCGCACCTGCACGGTGCGGGGCCCCGGTCATTTACGGACGGACGGCCGACTACTGCGGGTCCGGCCCCTTGGCCACCGGACGGGACTCGTCCGACGACCACTCCGACCACGAGCCGACGTACAGCGACGCCGGGATGCCCGCCACCGCGAGCGCGAGCACCTCGTGGGCGCCGGACACACCGGAGCCGCAGTAGACGCCGACCTCGGAAGTGCCGGAGGCGCCCAGGGAGTTGAAGCGGGCCGCGAGGTCGGCGGCCGGCCTGAAGGTGCCGTCCTCCGTGACGTTCTCCGTGGTCGGCGCGGAGACCGCACCCGGGATGTGGCCGCCGACGCGGTCGATCGGCTCGACGTCACCGCGGTAGCGCTCGGCCGCGCGGGCGTCCAGGAGCAGCCCGGAGCGGGCCAGGGCCGCCACCGCGTCGGCGTCCAGGAGGTCCGTGGTGTTCGTCTCGGGGACGAACGAGCCCTCGGCCGCCGGGCGCTCGTCCCCCGCCTTCAGCGGGCCGCTCCACGCCGCGAGGCCGCCGTCGAGCACCCGCACCGAGGGGTGCCCCGTCCAGCGCAGCAGCCACCAGGCGCGTGCGGCGGCCCAGCCCTGCCCGCCGTCGTACACGACGACGTCACGGTCCGCCGAGACCCCGGCCGCCCGCATCACCGCTCCGAAGCGCTCCACGTCCGGCAGGGGGTGCCGTCCGGCCGGGCCCGCCGGGCCCGCGAGATCGGCGTCCAGATCGACGAAGACGGCACCGGGGATGTGCCCCTTCTCGTATTCGGCCCGACCGTCGAAGTCGGGGGCGCCCGGCGCCTTGGCGGTGCTCAGCTGCCAGCGGATGTCCAGGAGCACTGGCGGGTTCTCGCCCGCCGAGTCGCTCGCGAGTTCGGATGCGGAGATGATGGCATTCATGGGCTCCATCCTTGCGCACGGGGTGGCCGCGGCGGCCAGGTCCGGCTACCCTGCCGCCGGACGACCACCGAACACGCGGCGTACAGGACCGGGCACGGCGTGTACTGCCGAACGACACCACCGAGCAATCGCGCGTTAACGGATGAGAAGCGGCAAACCGGGCATCCTCTGGGCGGAGCCGGGGTAAGCGGCGCGGCCGGAGCGCGCGGCGCCTCAGGTGGTGCGAGCATCTGCACGGGCGGGCAAACGCACGGCATGGGTACGTGCGTTCGAAAGCGGAAGCCGAGCGGCCACCATGACGGGCCGAGGAGAGAGTGACGATGACGGAGGCATGGGGGTCGACGGGTCAGCGTGACGGCTTGGGGGCCGTCCGCCGCGCGCCCGGCACACCCACCTGGGTGAGCCTGATGGCACATGGCCTGGCCGCGACCCAGGAGTTCTACGGAGCGTTGTTCGGCTGGGAGTTCCGGCCCGGCCCTGAGCAACTCGGGCCCTACGTACGGGCGCTGCTCGACGGCCACGAGGTCGCCGGGATCGGCCAGCTGCCGCCCGACCACCATCTGCCGATCGCCTGGACTCCGTACCTGGCATCGGACGACGTGGACGCGACGGCCGAGGCCGTGCGGCACTGCTGCGGCACGATCGGTGTCGGCCCGCTGGACGCGGGCCCGGCCGGGCGGATGGCCATCGCGGTGGACCCCGCGGGCGCGGTGTTCGGGATCTGGCAGGCGGCGGAGCATCTGGGCGCCGCCCTGGTCGGGGAGCCCGGTACGCCCGCGTGGAACGAACTGCTGACCCCGGAGACGGCGGGCGTCGTCAAGTTCTACCAAGCGGTCTTCGGATACACCGAAGAGGCGGTCGTCTCGGCCGACTTCGACTATGTGACGCTCCAGGTCGAAGGACGGCCCGTGGCCGCGGTGCACGGCGTGGGCCAGGCCTTGCCGCGGGACCGGGGCGCGCACTGGATGACGTACTTCGAAGTGGCCGACGTGGACGAGTCGGTGGAGCGGGTCATCGAACTCGGCGGCCATGTCGTCAAGCCCGCGCGTGCGGGCAGCCACGGGCGTGTGGCCACGGTCGCCGACCCGGAGGGCGCGGTCTTCACGCTCGTGCACTCGGAGAGCTGACCCCACAGGCCTGTCGGCCGTATCGTCACGCCCCGCCGGAATCACGGCCGGGGGTCCTGGACCAGAAGTGGTCGACGATGTCTTCCAGGTAACGCCGCCCCGTCTCGCCCGATGCGGCGGCGTTGCCGACCCGGCCGAGGGTGGCCGTCAGGAGGGACTGGTACTCCTGGTGCATGGCCTTGAGGGGCTCCTGCAGGTCGTGGCGATCCATGGAGAGCAGCTTGGCGATAGGGCGAATATGCGCCTGCCAGCGTGTGCTCACGGCTTCCACGAGCAGTCGGGCGAGTTCGTCCTCAAGGCCGGTGACGGCCACGAAATCCCGTGGCCCCAGCTTCAGCACGGAACCGAGATGGGCCGACTGGCGCCGGTTCCCCGTCCACGTGTTGGTCTCTTCCATGTGCTGGTAGGCACGCACGTCGAGGCCGGTGACCCGGGCCACGTCCTCGATGGCGAGCCCGCACGCGAGGCGGTGGTCCCGCAGGGACCGCGGGGCGCCGATGAGTTCATGGGGGGCGCACCACAACGCACCGGCCAGCGCGGCGAGCTCGTTCGACGTGGGCACCGCCCTGCCCTGCTCCCACGCGGTGACGTGGTCCGGCGAGACGTACTCCAAGCCGTACGAGACACGCATGCCGTAGGCGACGTGGCCGGGGGCCATATCGAGCTTTTCGCGGAGCAGCCGGGCAGCCCGGGCATTGAACGGTGGTGGTGGGTGCACGGGGCCAGACACTATGGAGTTACGGCCGTTAACTCCACGTCACCTGTCGCGTTTGTTTCGGTTTTCGCGCAAGCGTCGCAGTCAAGTTCGTAGGAAGTCACAAGAGCTCAACGGCCCTTTACTACCCGGTAATGAGGCCGGAGTCGAGGGCGTGACGGCCCCCCGTATGATCCGCTCGCGAGGCGCCGCATGTGCGTTCCCCCAATACCGCGCGCATGCTCCTCGGCGCCCTCTCCGTCACACGTCCCCCTCTCTCGGTCCAGGAGAAACGCTCATGACGACCAGCGCGACAGGCCCCTCCGGGCCGCTCGGCCGGCCAGGCCCCGCCGACGCCCCACCGACGTATCCCGGCGGCCCGCTCGACCGGTTCTTCCGCATAACCGAACGGGGTTCGACGTATGGCAGGGAGATACGCGGCGGATTCGCCACGTTCTTCACCATGGCGTACATCCTGGTGCTCAACCCGATCATCCTCGGCAGCACCGAGGACAAGTTCGGCAACCAGCTGGATGCGGCCCAACTGGTGACCGCCACGGCTCTCGTGGCCGCGGTGATGACCCTGATCATGGGCGTCGGCGGCAATCTGCCGCTCGCCCTGGCCGCGGGCCTGGGCATCAATGCCGTCGTGGCGTTCCAGATCGCGCCGCTGATGAGCTGGGACGACGCGATGGGCCTCATCGTGCTCGAAGGCCTGCTGATCTGCCTCCTGGTGATGACCGGCTTGCGCGAGGCCATCATGCACGCCATCCCACAGCCGCTCAAGCAGGCCATCAGCGTCGGGATCGGCCTGTTCATCGCATTCATCGGCTTCGTCGACGCGGGGTTCGTCACCCGTGTCCCGGACGCCGCGAACAGCACCGTGCCCGTCCAGCTCGGCACCGGCTCACTGACCGGCTGGCCCATGCTCGTGTTCTGCCTCGGTGTGCTCCTGACGGTCGTACTGCTCGCCCGCAAGGTGAGGGGCGCCATCCTCATCAGCATCGTGGTGACAACGGTCCTTGCCGTGGTCGTCAACGGGATCGCCGACGTGAAGTCGTGGGGCCTGACCGCGCCGTCGATGCCCGACAAGCCCATCGCCGCACCCGACTTCGCCCTCCTCGGCGACTTCGACCTGTTCGGCTCCTTCGGGCAGGTGAGCGTCCTCACGGTGGTCCTGCTCGTCTTCACCCTCATCCTGTCGGACTTCTTCGACACGATGGGCACCATCGTCGGCGTCACGGCCGAGGCAGGTCTCCTCGACGAGCGCGGCCAGGTCCCCGGCCTGGGCCGTGTGCTGCTCATCGACGGTGCGGCGGCCGTCGCGGGTGGTGCGTCCTCGTCGTCCTCCGCCACCACGTACATCGAGTCGGCGGCCGGTGTCGGAGAAGGCGCCCGCACCGGCTTCGCGAACCTGGTCACAGGCGGCCTGTTCGGCCTCGCCCTGTTCCTGACCCCGGTCCTGACCATGGTGCCCATGCAGGCCGCGTCGCCCGCTCTCGTCGCGGTCGGATTCCTGATGATGACCCAGGTCAAGCACATCGACTGGGACCGCTACGAACTGGCCGTCCCGGCGTTCCTGACCATCGCGGTCATGCCGTTCACGTACTCCATCACCAACGGCATCGGCGCCGGGTTCGTCTCGTACGTCGCCATCAAGGCCTGCCTGGGCAAGGCCCGTGAGGTCCACTGGCTGCTGTGGGGCACGGCGACCCTCTTCCTCGTCTACTTCGCCATCGATCCGCTGGAGCAACTGCTCGGGGTGAAGTGACCCGGGACTCCGGTCGCCGGGCGGCCTCGGCGGTGACGCGCACGGGTGTCACCGCCGGGGCACTGGTCAGGCAGAGGCGACAGGCAGCACATCGGGGGAGAGGGCGGCCGCGTGCGCCGTGGCGCTCGTCATCCGGCGCCTGTGGTGACGGCGGCACAGCACCTCGTAACCCACCTCGTCCGCCGCGTGGTTGACGTCGCCGACGACGACCTGGGCGCCTTCGACGACCATCGCGCCGCCTATGGTGCGGGCGTTGTGCGTGGCACGGGCGCCGCACCAGCACAGGGCCTCGACCTGCAGCACCTCGACACGGTCGGCGAGTTCGACCAGACGCTGCGACCCGGGGAAGAGCTTGGAGCGGAAGTCCGTGGTGATGCCGAAGGCGAAGACGTCCAGGCCCAGGTCGTCGACGACACGCGCCAGCTGGTCGATCTGCCCGGGGGCGAGGAACTGCGCCTCGTCCGCGATCACGTAGTCCGCTCGTCCGCCCTGCGAGAGGTGGTCGACGAGATGGGCGTAGAAGTCGAAGTCGTCCGCGGCCTCGGTCGCGTCCGTGACGAGGCCGAGCCGCGAGGAGAGCTTTCCCTCCCCCGCGCGGTCGTCACGGGTGAAGATCATCCCCTTCAGGCCACGGGCCGAGCGGTTGTGCTCGATCTGCAGAGCCAGGGTGCTCTTTCCGCAGTCCATCGTTCCGGAGAAGAACACCAGCTCGGGCATGGGAAGTTGAGCCTTTCGAGGCGTACGAGGGGACAGTGGCACCGGAAGTCCGGTCAGGAGCGTACTTCGATCAGCGGCACGAGCTGCTCGACGGGGGTCATGGAGCCGTGCATGCCGACGAGGGCGGACTCCTTCGGCTCCTTCTGGGTGGCGATGATCGCCACGTCGTCGTGGGCCGCCGCGATGACATCTCCGATGCGCCGATACACCCGCTCGTCGACGGCGCCGGGCGGGCCGAACCAGCCCGCGGCGATCGCCTCGTCCCGGCTCGCCACCCAGAACTGCTCGCCGAGCACCTCGCGCCAGACGGTCAGGACGTCGTTCTCGGCGCCCGGCACCGCGTACACATGGCGGGCGCGTCCCTCGCCACCGAGGAGGGCGACGCCGGCGCGCAGCTCCCAGTCCTCGTCGAAGTCGATGCGGGACTGCTCGTCGAAGGGGATGTCGAGCATGCCGTGGTCGGCGGTGACGTACAGGGCGCTGCGCGGCGGGAGTTGCTCGGCCAGGCGCTGGACGAGGCGGTCGACGTACATGAGCTGGCCGCGCCAGGCGTCGGAGTCGACGCCGAAGCGGTGGCCCTTGCCGTCCACTTCCGCGTAGTACGTGTAGACCAGCGACCGGTCACCCGCGCCCAGTTGCTCGGCCGCGAGGTCCATGCGCTCCTCGCCGGAGAGCTTGCCCCGGAAGCTGCCGCCGCTCAGCGCGATCTTGGTGAGCGGGGTGTTCTCGAAGGTCGGGGACGACACCTGGGCGGTGTGCACGCCCGCCGCGTGGGCCCGCTGGAAGACGGTGGGGTACGGCTGCCACTTGCGCGGGTCCGTCCACGGGTTCCAGCGGAGCTGGTTCATCAGCTCGCCGGTGGCGGGGTTACGGACGGCGTAGCCGGGCAGGCCGTGTGACGCGGGCGGCAGGCCCGTGCCGACCGAGGCCAGGGAGGTCGCGGTGGTGGCGGGGAAGCCCGCGGTGATCGGACGTCCCGTACCGCCGCGGGATGAACTGATGAGCGAGGTCAGGAAGGGCGCGTCTGCCGGGTGGGCGCGGAGCTGCTCCCAGCCGAGGCCGTCGATCAGGAAGACGCAGTTCCGGTCGGCCGGGGCGAGTTCCGGGATGACGGGCGCGAAGCCCTCGACGCCCTGGTGGGAGACGAGCGTGGGCAGCAGGTCGGCGAGCGAGCCGACGCCGTACTCGGGCAGGGGCGCGGAGTCGAGGGAGAGCGGCTGTACGTCGTCCCAGGCGGGCAGGGACATCAGCGGGCGGTGTCCGCGGTCGCCTCGGACAGCGCCTGCGCGAAGGCCAGGGTCTGGCGCACGGTGTCCGGGCCGTCGCCCGCCTCACTGACACGGAGGCTGAGGTCGTCGGCGGTGGAGCTGCCGGTGTAGCCGTGGTCCGCCTCGCAGTTGGGGTCGCCGCAGGCGGCGGGCTCCAGGTCGATGCGCGCCACAGCGCCCCAGCCGATGGTCAGGACGACCTCGCGGGGCAGCGAGCCCGGGACGTACTTCTCGGGGTTGGCGACGACCCTGCTGACGACGACCGATGAGATCCGGCCGATTTTCACGGACTCCGTGGAGGTCGTCGCGTACGGGGTCGGGGACGTGCTGTCCGCCGCCTGCTCGTCGGTGTGGCTGACGATGAAGCGGTTGCCGGTCAGGACGAGGACCGTCACGTGACGGCGCACTTCGTTCGCGTCGAACGTCGTCTCCTGGTGGACCAGGTACGACCCGATGGGCTCGCCGCCGATCGCGGCCTCCACCGCCTCGGCCACGAGGGCCGGGTAGTAGCCGCTGCGCTCGATCGCCGCGCGCAGCCCCTGGGTCGTCGTACCGGTCTTTGCCATGCCGTCCATCCTACGACCCGGCGGAGGGCACACGGTGCCCCAGTGGCCGCCTCAGTACCCGGGCAGGGCCCGCGGGCCGAGGTCGTCGCGGGCGGGCGGCGGCGCGAGCCGCACGGAGGCGCCGAGCACGGAGAGGCCGCGCTGGGCGACGACCACGGGCTCCAGCGACACGGCGACCACCTCGGGGTGATCGTCCACGAGGCGGGACACCCGCTGGAGCAGCTCCTCCAGGGCCGGGGTGTCCACGGGTGCCGAGCCGCGCCAGCCGAAGAGGAGCGGGGCGGTCCGGATGGATCTGACCAGGGAGCCCGCGTCGCGCTCAGTGACCGGGATCAGCCGGTGCCCGGTGTCGCCGAGCAGCTCGGACGCGGCGCCCGCGAGCCCGAACGAGAGCACCGCTCCGGCCGCCGGGTCGATGACCGCGCGGACGACGGTGTCGACGCCGCGGGGCGCCATCGCCTGTACGACGGGCCGCAGCTCGGCGGGCTTGCCGAAGGCGTCGGTCAATTCTACGTAGGCGCGGCGCAGTTGCTCTTCGTCCGCGAGGTCCAGGCGCACGCCGCCGAGGTCGGCGCGGTGGCGCAGGTGCGGGGCCGTGGTCTTGAGCGCCACGGGGTAGCCGAGCGCATGGGCGGCTGCCACGGCCGCGTCCGGGTCGGGCGCGGGCAGGGCGTCCCGTACGTCGATGCCGTAGCGCCCGAGCAGTTCGCGGGCGTCGTCCTGGGCGAGGGTGGCGCCGCGCGGGTCGCCCTGCGCGGCGAGGAGCTCGCCGATCCGCCGGGCGGCGCCGCTCTCGTCGATGTCCTCGTACTCATGGACCTTGCCGGGCTCCCTCGCCTCGCGCCGCCACTGGGCGTACTTCACGGCTTCGGCGAGCGCCCGGACGGCACGCTCGGCAGCGGGGTAGGCGGGGATACGGGACGGCTGCGCCGGGCTCGGGCGGTCTTGGGGCACCGCGTTCCCCGCCGTCGTTGCGGCGGGCGCGGCGGGCGCATCCTCTGACGCCGCCTCCGCTGTGGGCAGGCGTCCCGCAGGGCGGGACGGGTGGGCACAGCCCCTGCTGCCGGGTGCAGGTACAGCAGCGTCAGGGCGAGTCCGCGTGGCGGCGGCCAACGCTTCGGCGAGCCCGCCGAGTTCCACGTGCACCACGGCAATGGGCTTCGCCGGGCACCCGGCAGCCGCCGCCCGCAGCGCGGCGGCAAGCTCCTCGCCCTCGGGCGACCCCGTGGCCCCGTCCTCCCCCACCCAGGGGATCGCCGTGACGATCACCGCGTCGCAGGTGTCGTCCGACAACGCCTCGGCAAGCGCCGCCCGGAAGTCGCCCGGGGTGGCCCCGGTGGTCAGATCCCGGGGCGGCAGCGGCCGCAGCCCATCGGCGACGCATGCGTCGTACGTGAGAAGCCCGAGCGACTCGGAGTTGCCGAGAATCGCCACCCGCGGCCCGGAGGGCAACGGCTGCCCCGCGAGCAGCAGCCCCGCGTCCACCATCTCGGTGACGGTGTCGACCCGGATGACCCCCGCCTGGCGCAGCAGCGCCGACACCGTGGCATGCGGAAGCCGCGTGGCCTGCACCGCGTGCCCCGTGGGCGCGATCCCGCTGTGCCGCGCCCCCTGGACCACGACCAGCGGCTTGGCCGACGCCGCCCGCCGGGCGAGCCGCGTGAACTTGCGCGGGTTGCCGATGGATTCGAGGTACATCAGGGCGACATCGGTGTCCGGGTCCTCGTACCAGTACTGCAGCACGTCATTGCCGGACACATCCGCGCGGTTGCCCGCGCTCACGAAGGTCGAAAGGCCCGCACCGCGCCGGTGGAGCCCGGAGAGGAGCGCGATGCCGATCGCGCCGGACTGCGTGAAGAGGCCGATCCTGCCGCGCTCGGGAGGATGCGGGGCCAGCGACGCGTTGAGCCGCACGTCCGGCGACGTATTGATGACCCCGAAGGCGTTCGGACCGAGGATGCGCGTGCCGTACGACCGCGCCTGGCGCACCAGTTCGCGCTGCCGCTCACGGCCTTCGGGACCGCTCTCCGCGTACCCGGCGGAGATCACGACCAGGCCTGGCACCTCGCGCTCACCGCACTCGGCGACGGCCTGCGGCACCCGCTCGGCGGGCACGGTCACGACGGCGAGCTCGACGGTCTCGTCGATGTCCCGCACGGAGCGGTACGCGGGCACCCCGTCGACCTCGGCGCCCTTCCCTTCCTCGAAGTCGAAGGCGCTGTTCACCGCGTACAGGCGCCCCGTGAAGCCCGCCTCGCGCAGATTCCGGAGCACGCTGCGCCCCACGCCGCCCGGCGTGCGCCCGACGCCGATCACGGCGACCGACTTCGGCGTGAGCAGTCGCTGAACCGACCGCGCCTCGGCGCGCTGCTCACGCGCGCGCTGCACGGCGAGCGAGCGGTCGGTCGGCTCCAGATCGAATTCGAGACGTACGACGCCGTCCTCGAAGCTGCGTTTCTGCTGGTAGCCCGCGTCCGTGAACACCTTGATCATCTTGGTGTTGGCGGGCAGCACCTCGGCGGCGAAGCGGCGGATGCCGCGCTCCCTGGCGACGGCGGCGATGTGTTCGAGGAGGGTGGAGGCGACGCCCCTGCCCTGGTGGGCGTCCTGCACGAGGAAGGCGACCTCGGCCTCGTCGGCGGGCGCGCTCGCGGACATGCCCCGGGAGTCGATGCGGTCGAAGCGTACGGTCGCGATGAACTCGCCGCCCACGGTGGCCGCGAGACCCACCCGGTCCACCTGGTCGTGATGGGTGAAGCGGTGCACGTCCTTGGCGGACAGACGGGGGTAGGGCGCGAAGAAGCGGTAGTACTTCGACTCGTCCGACACCTGTTCGTAGAAGCTGACCAGGCGGTCCGCGTCCTCGGCCGTGATGGGCCTGATCCGGGCGGTGCCTCCGTCACGCAGGACGACATCGGCTTCCCAGTGGGAGGGGTATGCGTGCCGGTCCGACGGGGTCTGCATGGGGCCAGGGTACGGGTCGCGGGGGTGCCTTGGCCGGGGCAGGCTAGGAGTCGTCGACGGCCGGGGCGCAGGCTCCGTCGCACAAGGACGTACGGTCGACGGAGCACGGACCAGCCGTCGACCGGGTGCGGACCGACGTCCCGCGGAGCACCCGTGACGGCATGAGACACTGGTCTAGACAAGTGTGAAACACCTGGAAGGGCAGCAACACATGGCTGAGCGCCGCGTCAACGTCGGCTGGGCCGAGGGCCTTCACGCCCGACCCGCCTCCATCTTCGTCCGCGCGGCCACGGCCGCCGGCGTCCCCGTGACGATCGCCAAGGCTGACGGCAACCCCGTGAACGCCGCCTCGATGCTCGCGGTGCTCGGTCTCGGCGCGCAGGGCGGCGAGGAGATCACCCTCGCCTCCGACGCCGAGGGCGCGGACGCCGCCCTCGACCGGCTGGCGAAGCTGGTCGCCGACGGCCTCGAGGAACTCCCCGAGACCGTCTAGTCAAAGACTGGTATTCATACGCCGAAGGGCCCGCCCGAAATAGGGGCGGGTCCTTCGGCGTTTCTGTGCCCGCTTACTGAATATCGACGCCGGACGCGACATCAGAAACTGAATTCGGGCAGCAGAAATAATCTCCCGCCGAATACCACTTCTTTGTATACGGCGCTTCTGTTAATGCCGGAGGCCCACCGTGTTTACGGCATGTTGCGAATCCCTCACACGATCACGGTCGCGGCCCCGCTCACCGCGTGCGGGAAAGCGCAGTCGGTGCGCGGCCGTCGCCCGCTCCGCGTGGGCCGCGGTGAGAGACCTGGCCCGCTCCGCGTCGCCGCGCGCCACCGCGTCGACGATCGCGGCATGCTCCGCCCAGGACTCCGCGGAGGCAGCCGAGACGTCGACGACGTACATCCAGGCGATCTTGTGCCGGAGCTGGGTGAGCAGCGCTGTGAGACCCGGGCTGCCTGACGCCTGGGCGAGCGTCTCGTGGAACCAGCCGCCCAGCGAGCGCAGATCCTCGCTCTGACCGCGCCTCGAGCGCTCCTGGCCGAGCCTGACGAGGCCGCGCAGGACCTTCAGGTGCGCCTCCGTGCGGCGCTGTGCGGCGCGGGCGGCCCCTAGCGGCTCCAGGAGCATGCGGACCTCCAGGAGGTCGGCCGCCTCCTGCTCGGTGGGCTCAGCGACGCACGCGCCCGCGTGCCGGCGCGTGACGACGAAGCCCTCGGCCTCGAGGGTGCGCAGGGCCTCGCGCACGGGGACGCGGGAGACTCCGTAGCGGCGCGCGAGCAGTTCCTCGGTGAGCCGGCCGCCCCGTTCGTAGACACCGGAGACGATGTCGTCCCGGATCGCCGTGCATACCGAGTGCGCGGGAATGCGCATGCCCTGACCTCCGCCTTAATCCCCGCGAAACGCGGTCGATCGACGCCTGTTCAGCGACTCTATTGCAGAGCGACTGAATTTCCGACAGCTGGCCGAAATCCATGGATACTTTTGGCCAAAGGCGGTACGGGAACGGCGAAAGCCCCGGCTCTCGACGAGCCGGGGCTTTCGCTGAATCAGATGCGCTTCACGCGACCGCGTGGATCAGACGTTGACGCCGTGCGAGCGGAGGTACGAGACGGGGTCGATGTCCGTGCCGTAGTCCTCGCCGGTGCGGGCCTCGAAGTGGAGGTGCGGGCCGCTGGAGTTGCCGGTCGAGCCGGAGAGACCTATCTGCTGGCCCGGGGTGACCGCCTGGCCGACCGTGACACCGAGGGACGACATGTGGCCGTACTGGGTGTACGTGCCGTCGTTCATCTTGATGACCACGTTGTTGCCGTAGGCGCCGCCCCAGCCGGCCTCGACCACGGTGCCGGAGCCGACCGCGTGGACCGAGGTGCCGGACGCGGCGTGGAAGTCGACGCCGGTGTGGCTGCCGGAGGACCACATGGCGCCGCCGGTCTGGTAGCCCGTGGAGATGGACGAGCCGGTGATCGGGGAGACGTAGCTGTTGAGGCGCTTGCGCTCGGCCTCGCGAGCGGCACGCTCCTTGGCCTCGCGCTCCTTCTTGGCCTTGGCCTTCGCCTCGGCCTCGGCCTTGCGCTTGGCCTCTTCGGCCTTCTTCTTGGCGGCCTCTTCGGCCTTCTTGGCGGCTGCGGCGTCGTCGGCGGCCTGCTGCTGGGCAGCGGCCTGCGCGTCGATGCTCTGGGCGAGCGAGTCGCCCACGGAGATGGCCTGGGTCAGGCCGGTGTGCTGCGGAGCCGGCGCCTCGTCGGCGGCGAGCGCCGGAGCGGCCAGGCCTCCGATGACACCGGTGGTGGTGAGGGCGGCGACGCCCGCCACGTTCGCGGTCGTACGCGTGAGGCGGCTCGGGCGACGGTGCTTCCCGGTGGCACGGGTGAACGCCATGAAGCGGCTGATCCTTTCCTTCCTTCTCGCCTACCGGGTTAGCTGACGGGTTCGGAGCAGGAAGGTCTCCTACGAGTCCCTCGCCTCTCGGCAAGGTTCCCGATTCACCCCAGGGGGACATGTGGGTCCCCGGCTCCCCTGGCTCGCGCCGTACGGGGACTCGGCGATGACTGTCCGGTGCCGCGGCTGCGGCGTACTGCATGACGGACAGCCGGACCAGACGCTAAGCGGGGCATCTTTCAATCGACAAACGGATCAGACCTTTTGTAGCGCACGCCACAGGTCAGACACGTAACCTCCATATCAATTCGGACATATGAGGACCCCAGCAGCTTTTTCCGCCACTGGGGTCCCGATATGTCCTGACTGTCACTCAGACCGCACTCGGGCCGCACTCAGCCCGTGACCACACTCACTTCACCGATGCCGAGCGCCCTGACGGGCTCCTCGATCTGCGCGGCGTCACCGACGAGCACCGTCACGAGCCGGTCCCCGGGGAAGGCGCTCACCACGGCGGCGGTGGCCTCCACGGTGCCGGTCGCGGCCAACTGGCGGTACAGCTGCGCCTGGAAGTCGTCCGGCAGGTGCTGCTCGACCTGGTCGGCGAGGGTGGCCGCGACGGACGCCGCCATCTCGTACTTGAGCGGGGCCACGCCCACCAGGTTCTGCACGGCGACATCGCGCTCGGCGTCCGTGAGGCCGTCCGCGGCGAGAGTGCGCAGAACCTTCCACAGGTCGTCGAGGGCGGGGCCCGTGGACTCGGTGTCCACGGAGCCGCTGATGGCCAGCATCGCGGCGCCCGTGCCGTCCGGAGCGGAACGCAGGACCTGGGCGAACGCCCGCACTCCGTAGGTGTATCCCTTCTCCTCGCGCAGGACGCGGTCGAGGCGCGAGGTGAGGGTGCCGCCCAGGCAGTACGTACCGAGCACCTGGGCGGGCCAGACGCGGTCGTGCCGGTCAGAGCCCACGCGGCCGATGAGCAGCTGCGTCTGGACGGCGCCGGGGCGGTCCACGATGACGACACGCCCGGTGTCGTCGGCGGTCACCGGGGGCACCGGGCGCGGCTCGGCCGTGCCGCCCGTCCAGGCCCCGATGGTGTCGGCGAGGACGGCGTCCAGGTCGATGCCGGTCAGGTCGCCCACGACGACGGCGGTCGCCGTGGCGGGACGCACGTGCTTCTCGTAGAAGGTGCGCACCGCCGCCGAGTCGATGGGCGTGACCGTCTCCTCGGTGCCCTGGCGGGGGCGCGACATGCGCGAGGTGGCCGGGAACAGCTGCCGGGAGAGCTCCTTGGCGGCGCGGCGTGCCGGGTTGGCGGCCTCGTGCGGGATCTCGTCCAGGCGGTTGCGTACGAGGCGTTCGATCTCGCTGTCCGCGAAGGCGGGGGCGCGCAGGGCGTCGGAGAGCAGGCCGAGCGCCTTCGGGAGGCGGGAGACCGGGACTTCGAGGGAGACACGGACGCCGGGGTGGTCGGCGTGCGCGTCCATGGTGGCGCCGCAGCGGTCGAGTTCGGCGGCGAAGTCCTCGGCGGAGTGCTTGTCGGTGCCTTCGTTGAAGGCCCTCGCCATGATCGTCGCGACGCCGTCGAGGCCCGCGGGCTCGGCGTCGAGCGGCGCCTCGAGGTGGATCTCCACGGCGACGACCTGCTGGCCGGGGCGGTGGCAGCGCAGCACGGTGAGGCCGTTGTCCAGGGTGGCGCGCTCGGGCGCGGGGAAGGCCCACGGCCGTGCGGTGCCCGCCTGGGGCTGCGGGTGGAACTGCATCGTTGCGGCCTCGCTCACTTCGCGGCCTCCTCTTCGTCCTCGTCGGTGGCTTCGGCGGCCTCAGGGGCGATGGGCTCGTACACGAGCACCGCGCGGTTGTCGGGGCGCAGGCGGGCCGCTGCGGCTTCCTTGACCTCTTCCGCGGTGACGTCCAGGACGCGCCCGACGGCGGTGAGGGCGAGCTGCGGGTCGCCGAACAGGACGGCGTACCGGCACAGTTCGTCCGCGCGGCCCGCCACCGTGGAGAGCCGGTCGAGCCACTCGCGCTCAAGCTGTGCCTGGGCGCGCTCCATCTCCTCGGCTGTGGGGCCCTCTTCCGCGAAGCGGGCGAGCTCCTCGTCGACGGCGGCCTCGATGACGGGGACCTCGACGTCGCCGGAGGTCTTCACGTCCAGCCAGCCCAGCGAGGGGGCTCCGGCGAGGCGCAGCAGGCCGAATCCGGCGGCCACGGCGGTGCGGTCGCGGCGCACGAGGCGGTTGTAGAGCCGCGACGACTCGCCGCTGCCGAGGACCGTGAGCGCCAGGTCGGCCGCGTCGCACGCGCGCGTGCCGTCCTCCGGGAGGCGGTAGGCGGCCATCAGGGCGCGGGCCGGTACCTCTTCCTCGACGACCTCGCGCAGCTCCTTGCCGATCGTGTCGGGCAGCGAGCCGTCGCGCGGCGGCTGCTTGCCGTCGTGCGAGGGGATGGACCCGAAGTACTTCTCGACCCAGGCGAGGGTCTCCTGCGAGTCGATGTCACCGACGACCGACAGGACGGCGTTGTTCGGCGCGTAGTACGTACGGAAGAAGTGCCGCGCGTCCTCCAGCGTCGCCGCGTCCAGGTCGGCCATGGAGCCGATCGGGGTGTGGTGGTAGGGGTGGCCCTCGGGGTACGAGAGGGCGGTCAGCTTCTCGAAGGCAGTGCCGTACGGAACGTTGTCGTAGCGCTGGCGGCGCTCGTTCTTGACGACGTCCCGCTGGTTCTCCATGGATTCGTCGTCGAGCGCGGAGAGCAGCGAGCCCATGCGGTCCGCTTCCAGCCACAGGGCCAGCTCCAGCTGGTGTGTGGGCATCGTCTCGAAATAGTTGGTGCGCTCGAAGCTCGTGGTGCCGTTGAGCGAACCGCCCGCTCCCTGCACCAGCTCGAAGTGGCCGTTGCCGTGCACCTGCTTCGAGCCCTGGAACATGAGGTGCTCGAAGAGATGCGCGAGGCCCGTACGGCCCTTGACCTCGTGGCGCGAGCCGACGTCGTACCAGAGGCAGACCGCGGCGACCGGGGTCAGGTGGTCCTCGGAGAGCACCACGCGCAGGCCGTTGGCCAGCCGGTGCTCGGTCGCTGTCAGGCCGCCGGAGCCGGCCTCGGCTGTGGCCGTGTGACCCATGGGCATGTACGTCCCTTCGAAGGCGAAAAGCTGGAAATTCTGCCAGTCGTGCCACTGTATGCAAGCGTGCTGACAACCGGTGAAGTTCCCGCTCCGCGCTCGGCGTAGTCGCGGTCGAAGTCCGGGTCGTGGTCGGCGTTGTCAGTGGGACAGTCCACAATGGTCGGCGTCAGATCCCGTTGATGCCCTGGCAGACACCGTGAAGGAGCCGCAGCAGCGATGGCCCGCCGCAGCACGAAGACCCCGCCGCCCGACGATTCGTTCGAGGAGAAGATCCTCGACATCGACGTCGTCGACGAGATGCAGGGCTCCTTCCTCGAGTACGCGTATTCGGTCATCTACTCGCGCGCCCTGCCGGACGCCCGCGACGGCATGAAGCCGGTGCACCGCCGGATCGTGTACCAAATGAACGAGATGGGCCTGCGCCCCGACCGCGGCTATGTGAAGTGCGCCCGCGTCGTCGGCGAGGTCATGGGTAAGTTGCACCCGCACGGCGACGCGTCGATCTACGACGCCCTGGTGCGCATGGCCCAGCCGTTCTCCATGCGCCTGCCGCTGGTGGACGGCCACGGCAACTTCGGCTCGCTCGGCAACGACGACCCGCCGGCCGCCATGCGGTACACCGAGTGCAAGATGGCCGACGCGACGTCCTTGATGACGGAGTCGATCGAAGAGAACACCGTCGACTTCGAGTCGAACTACGACGGCCAGGAGCAGGAACCGGTCACCTTGCCGGCGGCCTATCCGAACCTTCTGGTCAACGGCGCGTCGGGCATCGCCGTCGGCATGGCGACGAACATGCCGCCGCACAACCTCGGCGAGGTCATCGCCGCCGCCCGCCACCTGATCAAGCACCCCGGGGCCGACCTGGAGACGCTGATGCGTTTCGTGCCGGGCCCTGACCTGCCCACGGGTGGCCGCATCGTCGGCCTGTCCGGGGTCAAGGACGCGTACGAATCAGGGCGCGGCACCTTCAAGATCCGCGCGACGGTGGCCGTCGAGAACGTGACGGCCCGCCGCAAGGGCCTGGTCGTGACCGAACTGCCCTTCTCCGTAGGCCCCGAGAAGGTCATCTCGAAGATCAAGGACCTGGTCGGCTCGAAGAAGCTGCAGGGCATCGCCGACGTCAAGGACCTCACGGACCGCTCGCACGGCCTGCGCCTGGTCATCGAGATCAAGAACGGCTTCGTCCCCGAGGCCGTCCTGGAGCAGCTGTACAAACTGACGCCGATGGAGGAGTCCTTCGGCATCAACAACGTCGCTCTGGTGGACGGCCAGCCCCTCACGCTCGGCCTCAAGGAGCTCCTCGAGGTCTATCTCGACCACCGCTTCAACGTCGTGCGCCGCCGCAGCGAGTTCCGCCGCAGCAAGAAGCAGGCACGGCTGCACCTGGTGGAGGGCCTGCTCGTCGCCCTCCTGGACATCGACGAGGTCATCCGCCTCATCCGCTCCAGCGACAACTCCTCGCAGGCCAAGGAGCGCCTGATGGAGCGCTTCTCGCTGAGCGAGATCCAGACGCAGTACATCCTCGACACGCCGCTGCGCCGCCTCACCAAGTTCGACCGCATCGAGCTGGAGTCCGAGCGCGACAAGCTCAAGGCCGAGATCGACGACCTGACCCGGATCCTGGAGTCGGACGCGGAGCTGCGCAAGCTGGTCTCCGCCGAACTGGCCGCCGTGGCCAAGAAGTTCGGCACGGACCGGCGCACGGTCCTGCTGGAGTCGGCAAGCTCCCCGGCGTCCACGGTGTCGCTGCAGGTGGCGGACGACCCGTGCCGCGTGCTGCTCTCCTCGACCGGCCTCCTCGCCCGTACGGCCAATGGCGAGCCGTTCGCCGAGAGCGACACCAAGCGCGTCAAGCACGACGTGATCGTCTCCGCCGTCCCCGCGACCGCGCGGGGCGAGGTGGGCGCGGTGACGTCCGAAGGACGGCTGTTGCGCCTCTCCGTAGTCGACCTCCCGCAACTTCCGGAGACGCACGCGGCACCCAACCTCTCCGGAGGCGCCCCGGTTTCGGAGCTGCTCTCCCTGGAGACGGACGAGAGCCTGATCTGCCTGATGACCCTGGACGAGTCCTCACCGGGTCTCGCCCTCGGCACCGAGCAGGGCGTGGTCAAGCGCGTGGTCCCGGACTATCCGTCCAACAAGGAAGAGCTCGAGGTCATCACCCTCAAGGACGGTGACCGGATCGTCGGCGCGGCCGAGCTGCGCACGGGCGAGGAGGACCTGGTCTTCATCACGGACGACGCGCAGCTCTTGCGCTACCAAGCCGCACAGGTCCGTCCGCAGGGACGTCCCGCTGGCGGCATGACGGGCATCAAGCTCGCGGACGGCGTCAAGGTCATCTCGTTCGTGGCGGTGGATCCCGCCGTGGACGCCGTGGTCTTCACCGTGGCGGGCTCGCGCGGCACGCTCGACGACTCGGTGCAGACGACGGCCAAGGTGACGCCGTTCGACCAGTACCCCCGCAAGGGCCGGGCCACGGGCGGCGTACGCGTCCAGCGCTTCCTGAAGGGCGAGGACTGCCTGAGCTTCGCGTGGGCGGGCCCGACGCCGCCGCTCGCGGCCCAGCGCAGCGGCCTGCCGGCGGAGCTGCCGGAGATCGACCCGCGCCGCGACGGCTCGGGCGTCTCCCTGGCGAAGCCCGTGGCGGCGGTGGCGGGCCCGGCGTAGTCGGCTACTCCACCGGATCGGCTTCCTGTACGTAGCGAAGTACGCCCCACATGCTGTGCTCATCGGCACCGGCCTGTGGGGCGTACTCACGGCACGCCTCAAGCTCTTTCTCCAGAGCGGGTACGTCGATGCCCGCCCCGATGAGCACGAGCTGGGTGAGCCGGGTCTCACCCGCGGCCCACGGCTCGGGGTAGAAGCGCAGGAACCGCCCCACGGCGTGCACGGCGTACTTGTTGTGCGGGTCGGCGGCGCCGAAATCGACGTACCCCTTGATGCGGTAGAGCCCTTCGGGCCGACTGTCGAGGAGGCCCATGAACGGGCGGGGGCTCATGGGCACTTCGGAGGAGAAGGAGAGGCTTTCGTAGGCGGAGTGCAGGTGGTCGTGGTGCTCGGCCTGTCCGTCGTCCCCATGCTGATGCAGGTCGTCGAAGGAGAGCTGTCCGACCCGCTCCCCCACGGGCTTGCGGTCGAGGAGCAGCTCCACGTCGACCCTCCCGTACGAGGCGGGGACGATGGCCGCGCGATCGGTGAACCCACGGACCACGCCGAGAATCCGCTCCCGCTCGCCTTCTTCGACCCGGTCGACCTTGTTGACGACAACAAGATCGGCGATTCCCAGATGCCGGTCGACCTCGGGATGCCGCTGCCGGATGGAGTCGAACTCGACAGCATCGACGACCTCGACGAGCCCCCCGTACACGATGTGCGGATTCTCGCTGGCGAGCACCATCTTCACGAGCTCTTGCGGCTCGGCGAGCCCGCTGGCCTCGATGACGATGACGTCGATCCGGGCGGAGGGCTGAGCGAGCTTCTCCAGATACACATCGAGCTCACTGGCGTCCACGGCACAGCAAAGACACCCGTTGCCGAGCGAGACAGTCGAGTCACCGAGCTGCCCCGCGACGGCCATGGCGTCGATCTCGATGGACCCGAAGTCATTGACGATCGCACCGATCCGGCTGCCGCCGCTGCGGTGGAGCAGATGATTGAGCAGGGTCGTCTTGCCGGAACCCAGGAAGCCGGTGAGGACGACGACCGGGATCTGCCCGGCACACGGCTGAGTCAACGTGCGACCCCTTTCACACTGACGCGTGCACCGGCGCGGGCACCGGCTCTCGTACGACGAATGAATGCTGCCCCAGGATACGAGCGCGTAGAAACACCGCGAAGTGAACGATTGTTAGCGGCGCAGGCGGGGCACACATCTGGCACGGCGCCGGGACATGCGACCACCGCTGCCTTCCGTGCGCCTCCTCTCCGCCTCCCTGCCGATCAGAGCCGCTCGGCATCCTGGGAGGCGGCAAGCGCGCCGCCCATCGCTCGCCGGTCCTCTCCCTGTCGACCCGCACCCGACGACTGGCGGACGGTCGCATGAATCGGGGGTTGACATGGTCACAAAGAAGCTCGTCCCAGGGGGTCTCCGCTCAGCCGTCGCGGCAGGGGTCGGCCTCGCGGCGGGAGCCGTCGCAACCTTGGCCGCCCAGCGCCACACACTGGAAGCGCTCCGCATCCGGCTCGAACACCTGGAGCAGACCGCGCATACACAGCACCACGCCAACCTGGCCGTCCAACAGCGGCTGCACTGGGAGCTGTTGAGCAAAGCCATGGACGACCAGGACCTGGCCGAGGTCCTGGACACCTACGAGGACAACGTCACCCCCCAGAGGCAACGCCAGTACCTCTTCGCCAATGCCCTCTATACGAATCTGCTGTTCTACTACCGCATCGGCAACATCAACCGCGACGAGTTCTTCGGGTTCGTGCGAGGCATCCTCCAGAACCCGCTCGTGCGGGAGTACTGGTACGCGGGCCGCCACCACAGGGCGACCATGGCGGACACGTCCGACGAAGCGGAGCTCGGACGCATGGTGGACGATCTCCTGCGCCAGCTGGAGGAGGCGGACATAGACGAGTGGTGGGTCGTCGGCGAGCCGCCATCCACCGAATCCTGAGGCTTTACGCCACATGCACACCAGGTGTAACGCGTAGCGGGCGTACGGCGATTCCTCTGGTGCCATGGGGTGACTGATGCGCCGATCGCGCACGGCGTCGCCCTCTATACCGACGCTCCAGCCGCCCGGTCGAGTCGCCCCACAGGGATGGATCGCACCGCGCAGCCGCCGCGCGCAGGCGATCAGCCTTGAGACCAGAGGGAAACGATAGTGAGTCAGATCATCCGTCGGATCGGTGCTTCACCGCGCGCTCGCGGCAGCGTGTCCGGGCAGAACTGTCCGGACATCTTCGAGTTGTCCGACGGCAACTTCGCGATCATCGGCACAGACGCCACCACGGCTCTTGATGCTGAACTTCCCTCTGACGCGTCCCGGGCGGCTTACGAGCGCATCGTGGTGGTCACGAGAGAGACCCTCGTCCGCGCCAAGGCGGATATTCCAGACGATTGACCCTCTCGGCCGTCACGGGGCCTGCCGCGTCAGGGACGCGCAGGCCCCGGCGTTTGTCAGCGCTCGGCCGGCACTGGAACCGGAACCGGAGCCGCCTCTCCCACATATCGTGCGGCAGGCCGAATAATCTTCGAGTCCTCCGCCTGCTCAAGGATGTTGGCCCCCCAGCCCACCACCCGCGCCGCCGCGAACGTAGGCGTGAACATTTCGCGCGGCAGGCCGCACAGTTCCATGACGACGCCCGCGTAGAACTCCACGTTGGTGTGCAGCTCGCGGCCCGGCTTCAGTTCGGCGAGGATTGCCTCGACCTGGCGCTCGACCTCGACCGCGAACTCCACCATCCGGCCGCCGAATTGCTGTGCGATACCCCGCAGCATGCGCGAACGCGGATCCTCCGTGCGGTAGACGGGGTGACCGAAGCCCATGATGCGGTCCCCCGCGAGGACCCGCTCGCGGATCCAGCCGTCGATGCGGTCGGGCGTGCCGATGGCGTCGAGCGTGTCGAGTGCGCGGCTCGGCGCCCCGCCGTGCAGCGGACCCGAGAGCGCGCCCACGGCACCCACCAGACAGGCCGCGACATCCGCGCCGGTCGAGGTGATCACCCTGGCCGTGAATGTTGACGCGTTGAATCCATGATCAATGGTTGAGATCAAGTACTGCTCGATGGCCCGCGCACGATCGGGGTCCGGCTCCGAACCCGTCAGCATGTAGAGGTAGTTGGCCGCGTACGAAAGGTCGTCGCGCGGCTCGACCGGGTCGAGTCCCTGACCTAGCCGGTACAGCGCCGTAAGCAGCGTCGGCACCACGGCGGAGGCCGCGAGGGCGTCGGCACTGCGCTGGCCGCCGTCGATGTCGTACACCGGGCGGAAGCTCTTCGCCGCGCCGAAGAGCGACAGCGCCGTACGCAGTCCGGAGAGCGGCCCCGACAGGGCACTGGCGTGGGCTATGGCGGGCAGCGCGGCGCGCACCTCGTCAGGCAGCCGGCGCAGGGCCGCGGTCCGCGCCGCGAAGGCGGCCCGCTGTCCGGCATCCGGCAGCGCTCCGTGGAACATCAGGTGCCAGACGTCCTCGAAGCTGCGGGTCTGCGCGAGCTCGACGGCAGAGTACTGGCGGTAGTGGTAGAAGCCCTCGTGTCCCCTGACGTCTCCGAGCCGGGTCTCGGTCACGACGACGCCCGCGAGCCCGCGGGGAACCTCCACGGGGGCGGTGGGGCTGGTGGTGGAGCCATTGATCGGCATGTTCTTCCTCGACTTCCTCCCTGGACTTGATTCGACTGTCCATGCTTGACTTAATCTCTGTCAATATTGATTGAATCAATGCACAGATGCGGATACGGTGACGCCTATGACCGATCAAGGGGCCACGCAGGACCGGCGGCTGAGCACCAAGGAAGCCGCCGAACTGCTCGGCGTGAAGCCGGAGACCGTGTACGCCTATGTGAGCCGCGGCCAGCTCAGCAGCCGCCGCGGCCCCGGCTCCCGTGGCAGCACCCTCGACGCCGAGGAGGTCGAGTCGCTCGCCCGCAAGAACCGCAGGGAACCCGCGGCCACCTCCGCGAGCGGCGAACTCTCCGTCCGCACCCGCATCACGCTCATCGACAAGGACCGCTACTACTACCGCGGGGTCGACGCGATGGAAATGGCGCTTGCGTACTCCTACGAAGAGGTCGCCGAGTGGCTGTGGACCGGCGTCATGCGCCCCGGGATCCGCTTCACCGCCCCCAAGGAGACCGTCGGCGCCGCACGCCGCGCCATCGACGCGCTGCCCGAGCACAGCGGCCCGACCGACCGCCTGCGCGTGGCCGCCATCTCGGCCGCGGCAGCCGACCCCCTCCGCTTCGACCTCTCCGAAGAAGCCGTCATCGGCACCGCACGCACCCTCATCCCCACCCTGGTCACGGCGCTGCCCCCGGTCAGCCGCGCCCACCGGGACGAGGGCCCCCTGGCCCACCGGCTCTGGGCACGGCTCACCGGCCGGCGGCCGAACGACGCCTCCCTGCACGCCCTGGACACCGCGCTCGCCCTGCTCGTCGACCACGACCTCGCGGCGTCGACGCTCGCCGTCCGCGTCGCCGCCTGCGCCCGCGCCCACCCGTACGCGGCGGTGTCGGCCGGTCTGGGCGTCCTGGAGGGCCCACTGCACGGCGCGGCCAGCGGCCTCGCGCACCGCATGCTCCTGGACGTACTGGACCGGGGCAGCGCGGCCCCCGTGGTGGCCGACGAACTCCGCGCGGGCCGCCGCATCCCTGGCCTCGGCCACCGGCTCTACCCCGGCGACGACCCGCGCGCGGAGGCCTTGTTCGCCCTCCTGGAGGCCATCCCCAAGGCAGGCCCCGCCCTGGCCGCCGCCCGCGCCGTGGTGGCCACCACGGCGCGCCACACGGACCTGCACGCCAACGTCGACCTGGCCCTCGCCGTCCTGACCGCCTCGTCCGGGATGCCCGCCGAGGCGGGCGAGACGATCTTCGCCGTGGCGCGCACGGCCGGCTGGATCGCCCATGCCCTGGAGGAGTACGAGGAACGGCCCTTGCGCATGCGCCCCAGCGGGCAGTACGTCGGGCTGCGCCCGCCCCAGCCGATGCCCGTGCCCGACGGCGGATGAATCAGCCCAGACCCGGCGCGGGTTAGGCTCGCCTGTGTGAGTACGTGCGCCACCGCTTCGCGGGATCTGGACGAGCCTCTCGCGGGGACCGCGGCCACCGCGAGGACCTGGCTGCTCCTGGAACAGCCGGGCCCCTGGGGCGCCAGAGCGCTCACTGCGAGCCACCTGGATCCGGAGGTCGGCCGCGCCCTTGAGGCCGCCGCCGAGGGAACCGGCGTACGCATCGCCCTCATCCGCCGCCCCGGCCGCCACGCCGACTGCCACGCCCCCGCGCACCGCCGCGTGTACGTGGCCCACACCGCGCCCGGCAACACCTGGCTGCGCGGCCACGTCACGGACAGGCCGGAAGAGCTGCTCGACCTCGACTTCACGGCCCTCGGCGCCGGCGACCACGGCGGATTCGGCGCCCCGCACACCGGCGCCCCGCTCGCCCTGGTCTGCACGAACGGCAAGCGTGACCGCTGCTGCGCACTCCTGGGCAGGCCGCTCGCCGCCGAACTCGCGAGGTCCGGTGAAGAAGGCGCCTGGGAAGTCACTCATCTGGGTGGTCACCGCTTCTCCCCCACGCTGCTGGTCCTGCCCTACGGCTACGCGTACGGCCGCTCCGGCCAGGCCGCCGTCAAGGAGATCCTCGAGGGGGTGCGCACGGGCCGCGTCGTCACCGAAGGCTGCCGGGGCAGTTCCGCCTGGGACCGCCCTGGACAGGCCGCTGAGCTCGCGGTGCGCACCTCGACGGGCGAGGACGCCGCGGGGGCCCTGAGCGTCGTCCACACGGATGGCACGGCCCCACGCTGGGACGTGACGGTGGCCCACACCGACGGACGGCACTGGCGCGTGACGGTCGCCCAGGGGGCGTCGCTGCCGCCACGGCCGGAGAGCTGCGGCGCGGCACTGGCGGCCCCGGCGCGCATGGATGTCGTGGCGGTGCGGCCGATCGCGTACGGAGCCATACAGGAGATCCCCGCCACAGTGACTTCGGAGTAGCCCTCCGCTCGCCGTACCGTTCGTACACATGAGCCCGACCTCCCCTGCCCGAAGACTCCGCCTCGGCCTGCCGCGGCGTGTCTTCTCGCAGGTGCTGCTGATGCAGCTGGCGATCGCCGCCGGGGTCGCCGTGCTCGCCACGGGGCTCTTCCTGGCGCCGCTCAGCGATCAGCTCGACGACCAGGCGATGCGCCGTGCGCTCGCCATCGCGCAGACCACGGCCGCCCAGCCGCACATCGCCGAGGACCTGCGCTCCTCGAAGCCGACGGTCGACGGGCCCGTGCAGACCGAAGCGGAGCGGATCCGGCGTGCCAGCGGCGCCGAGTACGTCGTGATCATGAACAAGAACGGCGTTCGCTGGTCCCACACCGACCGCGACGAGATCGGCCAGGTCGTCTCGACCGACCCCAGCGACGCGCTCGCCGGGGACGAGGTCATGGAGATCGACGACGGCACCCTGGGCCGCTCGGCCCGCGGCAAGGTGCCGCTGCGGGACATCGGCGGGGACATCGTGGGCGCCGTCTCCGTGGGCATCGAGTACGACAGCGTCCGCGCCCGTCTGATCCACGCGATCCCCGGGCTCTTCGCCTACGCGGGCGGGGCGCTCGCGGTCGGCGCCCTCGCCGCCTATCTGATCTCACGCAGGGTGCAGCGGCAGACGCGTGACCTGGCCTTCTCCGATATCTCGGCTCTCCTTGCGGAACGCGAGGCCATGCTGCACAGCATCCGTGAGGGTGTCGTCGCGCTGGACCGCGCCGGCCGGATCCGTCTCCTCAACGACGAGGCCCAGCGCCTTCTCGGCCTCGGAGCGGAAGCCATCGGGCAGCCGCTCGACACCGCGCTCGGTCCGGGACGTACGACCGATGTGCTCGCCGGACGGGTCACGGGCACCGACCTCCTGACCGTCCGCGGCCAGCGCGTCCTGGTCGCCAACCGCATGCCCACGGACGACGGAGGCGCCGTCGCCACCCTGCGCGACCGCACCGAACTGGAGCAGCTGGGCCGGGAACTGGACTCCACCCGCGGCCTCATCGACGCGCTGCGCGCCCAGGACCACGAGCACGCCAACCGCATGCACACCCTGCTCGGCCTCCTGGAACTGGAGATGTACGAGGAGGCGGCGGAGTTCGTCGGCGAGGTGGCGGGCGCGCACCGGGTGACCGCCGAGCAGATCACGGAGAAGATCGGCGATCCGCTGCTCGCCGCACTCCTGGTGGGCAAGGCCACGGTCGCCGCGGAGCGTGGCGTCGTCCTCGCCGTCCCGCGCGACACCGCGCTGCCCGACCGTCTGATCGACCCGGGCGGCCTCGTGACCATCGTCGGCAACCTCGTCGACAACGCCCTCGACGCGGCGGCGGGCACCCTCCACGCGCGCGTGGAGGTCGATGTGCGCACCGAGGGGCGCGCCGTCGTCCTACAGGTGAGCGACACGGGCCCTGGCGTGCCGCCCGAGCAACGCGAGACGATCTTCACGGAGGGCTGGTCCACCAAAGAGCCCCCGGCGCACGGCAAGCGCGGTATCGGGCTCGCCCTGGTCCGCAGGCTCGCCGAGCGACAGGGCGGCAGCGCACGAGCCGACGCCTCCCCCGAAGGGGGCGCCGAGTTCACCGTCGTCCTGCCCGAAGCACTCGCACAGTCCGAGCTGGCCCCCACGGAGGAGACACGATGATCGAGGTACTCGTCGTGGACGACGACGTCCGGGTCGCGGACGTCAACGCCGCCTACGTGGCGAAGGTCCCCGGCTTCCGGGTGGCCGCGAAGGCCCACAGCGCCGCCGAGGCGCTGCGGCTCGTCGAGGAACTCCCCGTCGATCTGGTGCTCCTGGACCACTATCTGCCGGACGAGACGGGCCTCGCGGTGGTCCGTACGTTGCGTGAGCGCGGCCATCAGACCGACGTGATCATGGTGACCGCGGCGCGCGACGTCGCCACCGTGCAGGCCGCGATGCGGCACGGCGCCCTGCAGTACCTCGTCAAGCCGTTCTCGTACGCGGGACTCCGCGCCAAGCTCGACGCGTACGCCACCTTGCGCCGCACGCTGGACGGCGGGGGCGAGGCCGAGCAGGCGGAGGTCGACCGGATCTTCGGCGCCCTCTCGGCGACTCCGGCACCGGAACTGCCCAAAGGGCACTCCCCCACCACGGCCGAGCTGGTCCGCAGGGCCCTGATGGGCGCTGAAGGGCCACTGTCCGCCCAGGAGTTGGCTGACCGCACCCGGCTGAGCCGCCAGACGGCCCAGCGCTATCTGAAGCTCCTGGAGCGCTCGGGGCGGGTCCGGCTCAGCCTCAAGTACGGCGACACGGGCCGCCCGGAGCACCGTTACGAATGGGCGTCAAGGGCCTCCTAGCCGAGCATCGCCCGGTCGGTTCCCTCCGGGAGGGCGGTCACACCGCTCCCGCCCCCGTGAGCGAGCGCACCTCGGTCTCCGCGTGCTTGGCCTCGTCCGCGGGCTCCTTCGAGGTGACGGTGCCCAGCCATCCGGCGAGGAAGCCCAGCGGGATGGAGACGAGCCCCGGGTTCTCCAGCGGGAAGTACTGGAAGTCCACCCCTGGGAAGAGGGAGTTCGGCCCTCCGGAGACGACGGGTGACAGCATGACGAGCACCAGGGAGGGCACCAGGCCGCCGTAGACGGACCAGACCGCTCCCCGCGTGGTGAAGTTCCGCCAGAACAGCGAGTAGAGCAGCACAGGCAGATTCGCGGACGCGGCGACCGCGAAGGCGAGGCCCACCAGGAACGCCACGTTGAGATCTCGGGCGAGCAGCCCCAAGCCGATCGCGACCACGCCGATGCCGGCCGCGGCGAGGCGCGCCACCGCCACCTCGCTGCGCGGCTTCGCGTGCTTGCGCCGCAGCGACGCGTACAGGTCGTGGGCCACGGACGCCGAGGATGCGAGGGTGATTCCGGCGACGACGGCGAGGATCGTGGCGAAGGCGATGGCGGCGACGATCGCGAACAGAACCGTTCCGCCTGTGGAGTCCGCGCCGCCGCCCAGGTCGAGCGCGAGGAGCGGAACTGCCGTGTTCCCTGCGGCATTCGATCCCCGTACGGCATCGGAGCCCACGATCGCGGCGGCACCGAAGCCGAGCACGATCGTCATCAGGTAGAAGCTGCCGATGAGACCGATGGACCAGACGACGGATCGGCGTGCGGCACGCGCGGTCGGCACGGTGTAGAAGCGGGAGAGGATGTGCGGAAGACCGGCCGTGCCGAGGACGAGCGCCAGCCCGAGGCTGATGAAGTCCAGGCGCGAGGTCCAGTCGCCGCCGTACTTCAACCCGGGCGCGAGGAACTGGCTGCCGTGTCCGCTGCGGTCGGCCGCGGTCCGCAGCAACTGGTCGAAGTCGCCGTGGAAACGCACCAGAACGAGCACGGTCAGCGCGATCGCGCCGCACATCAGCAGGACCGCCTTGACGATCTGGATCCAGGTGGTGGCTCGCATCCCTCCCAACGACACATAGATCACCATGAGCGCGCCGACGCCGATCACCGTCCAGGCCTGTGCCGCCCCGCTCGTCCCGCCGAGCAGCAGCGCGACCAGTGAGCCCGCCCCCACCATCTGCGCCACCAGATAGAGAACGGACACGGTCACCGAGGAAGTTCCCGCCGCGATGCGCACGGGCCGCTCCCTCATCCGGGCGGCGACCACATCGGCAAGCGTGAACCGGCCGCAATTGCGCACCAGTTCGGCGACCAGGAACAGCACGACCAGCCAGGCGACGAGGAAGCCCACCGAGTAGAGCAGCCCGTCGTACCCGAAGAGCGCGATCAGTCCGGAGATGCCCAGGAAGGAGGCGGCCGACATGTAGTCGCCCGCGATGGCGAAACCGTTCTCCATGGGCGAGAAGAGCCGCCCGCCCGCATAGAACTCCTCCGCCGAGCCGTGCCGGTTCCGGCTCACCCACGTCGTGATGGCGAGCGTGACGGCCACGAACACACCGAACAGCAGAAGCGCGAGCGTCTGGTGGTCGCCGGTCATCGCTCGCTCCCCCGGGCCAGTTCCTGCTCGCTCCGCCGGTCGTGTTCGCGCTGGTCCTGGACGCGTTTCTGGTCCCGCTCCCGCTTCTGCTCGAACACGGCCCACCGCAGGTCGAGCGCCGCGCGATCCCTCCTCAGCCGGGCATGCCGGGCATACGCCCAGGTCAGCAGGAAGGTCGTGAGGAACTGTCCGAGGCCGGCGAGCATCGCGACGTTCACGGATCCGGAGACAGGCCGCGCCATCAGACCGGGCGCCGTCGTCGCCGTCACGACATACGCGACGTACCAGGTGAAGAAGACGGCCACCCCGGGGAAGACGAACCGCCGATACCGGCCGCGCACCTCCTGGAAGGCAGCACTGCGCTGGACCTCCAGATAGATGTCGGCCGCGCTCGCGATCCGCTCCGGCGCGGTTCGGGGCGGCGCCACAGGCGCCTGCGCGCCTGTGCCGTCCAACTCGCCCCAGCCGGACGCAAGCGCGTCGTACCAGGGATCCCTCGGATCACCGGTCCGCGCCTGTCCGGCATCGCGCCCGTCGTACTTCTCCACCGAACTCTCCTTGTCCGCAGCCTTGTTCGGCCGCGTGCCCAAGGATGGACAGAACGGGAAGATCCCTGACTCTTCTCTCCCTCCTCTTCACCCCATTAGGTGAAGGGCCTCATCAAGGAACCCACTCAGGTCGGCCTGGCGCTCGGGGGCTTGGCGAGTCCGTGTCCGTAGGCGTAACGGACCGCCTGCGCACGGTCCTTGAGCCCCGTCTTGGCGAAGAGGTTGTTGATGTGCGTCTTCACCGTCGCGGTGGAGACATGCATCGCGCGGGCGATCTCCTGATTCGTCATTCCCTCGGCGATCAGGACGAGCACTTCGGTCTCACGCACGGTGAGACCGTCCGGCGGCTCCGGGGCAGGCGGGGGCAGATCGGCCTCCGCCAGCCTCTCCAGCAAACGCCGTTGGATCTGCGGCGAGAGCCCCGCGTCGCCCGAGAGCACGTCCTCCACGGCCCGCACGATCTCGTCCCCACCGGCGTCCTTGGTGAGATAGCCGCGCGCGCCGGCTCTCAGCGCGGGGAAGAGCGAGTCGTCGTCAGCGAAGGTGGTCAGCACGACGACCTGCGTTCCCGGGTACGCGGCGCGGATACGACGGGTGGCCTCCGCGCCGTCGACCCGAGGCATGCGCAGGTCCATCAGGACTACGTCCGGGGCGAGTTCGGCGACAAGCCGGACGGCCTCCTCACCGTCCCCGCCGGACCCGACGACCTCGATACCGGGCAGCAGCCCCAGCAGCATCACGATGCCCTCGCGCACCACGGTCTGATCGTCGACCACGATCACCCGCGCCGGCGCCTTGGCGCCGCCCCCCGTCGTCATGTGGGCACCTTCAGCGTCACGATGAAGCCCTCCTCGCCCGGCCCGGCCGTCAGGGAGCCGCCCAGCAGCTCGGCCCGCTCCCGCATTCCGAGCAGACCGTACCCGGCCCCGGAGGCGGCGAGTTCACCCGGCGGCCCGCCCGAATCCCGTATGTCCAGCGTCACTTCACCCTCTCCGTACGCAAGACGCACGAACACCTTGGCGCCCGGCGCGTGCTTGCGGACGTTCGTCAGGGCTTCCTGCGCGACGCGGCGCACCGCCTGTGACGCCTCGGCCGGCAGAGCGCGCCGCGCCCCCGTCACGGACACCGAGGCCTTGTCCGAGGTGACAAGCTCGTGCAGGAAGTCCTCGACCGGCGTCATCTCTCCGCGCAGCGCGGAGAGCGCCTGTCGGGTCTCCGCGAGTCCTTCGCGGGCCATGGACCGGGCCGCCACCACGCGCTCGAGTATCTGATCACGTGTCGCCTCCCCCTCGATCAGCAGCCGCGCCGCCTCCAGGTGGACGAGCTGCGCGGAGAGGCTGTGCGCGAGCACGTCGTGGATCTCCCGTGCGATGCGGGCCCGCTCCGCAAGGGCGGCCGTCTCGGCCTCCGCGGTGCGAGCGGCCCGCTCCTGGGTGAGCAGCCGCTGGGCGTTGCCCCGCGCGTCGGCGTCGAGCCGCAGGGTGTACCCGGCCAGCGCGAGCCCGACGACGATCAGGCCCGTGACGAGCCAGTTGTCGTTGTTGTACGCGCTGAACCCCGTCATCGCCACGGGCACACAGACCGCGGCCGCCAGAAGCGGCAGCCGCTCCAGGGACAGGACTGCCGTACCGCACCAGAGGACGAGCGCCAGCACCCTCCAGTCGCCCGCCTGCGCGGCATACCCGCACCCCATCAGGAGGACCAGCAGAGTGACCGAGGGCCACAGTCGCTGGTCGAGCGAAGTACGGAGGAACGCCCAGGCAAGCCCGCCGCAGAGCAGGACCAAGCCGACCCCGGCAACCAGGCGCCAGCCCCTGTCGTGATGGAACGCGTTCCACAGCAGACTGCCGGCGATCACCACCCGCAGGACCCGGACGAACCACAGCCGGGCGACACTCTGCCCTTCCCGGGTGATCGACTCCCGGGAGGGCCATCTCATCCACCGGTCCGAGATCACACGGGGTCCTTCCGCATCGGCTCGTACGCCGCGTCCGCAACACCGTATGCCGGGCGGAGCAGGCCGGCCCGCTGCGCCAGCATGCCGCTCCGCACCAGCAGCGTGGCCGCGAGCGCCAGCATCAGAGCGGCGCTGCCCTGCCGCACGCCGAGCAGCGCACCGATCCCGAACAGGCCGAGCCGCAGCCCGATCCCGACGCCCCAGACGATGGCGGTGGCCTTGGTCCCCTTGCCCCACACGGCGCCGTCCGGTGCTGTCCACACATGCGTGGTCCGCGCCCAGCCGAAGCCGATGGCCAGACCGACAAGCAGCTCCGCTGCGAGCAGGGCGACGGCCGCCGCCTGGTGATGGGGATCCAGCACATCGGGCTCACGCACGGCCATGAAGACCAGCACGGCGGGTATGGCCCACCAGCGCCTGTCCGCGGTGATCTGCTGCGCCTTGAACTGGCGCACGATCACCAACGCGACGACGGCGCAGATCACCAGAACATTGGTGAGCCCAGACATGACGGCCTCCGTGGGGCGAGGAAGTGCGAGGCCGATCCGAGAAGGATCGACGCCTTCGACGCTACGGAAAAGACCTGGTCAAGGACATCGGCGCAGGGGTGGAACGTGGGTGGAGCCGAGAGCTCCACCCACGGGTGGAGTGCGTTCCGTACGGGCGGAACGGACCAGCGTCACGCGAGCTGGTGTGTCCGTGCGAGCGGAACACACCAGCGTCGCGCGAGCGCTACGCGTCGATGCGTGAGCGGTCCAGCGTCGCCGCGGAGCTGGTGATGAACTCCTTGCGGGGCGCCACGTCATTGCCCATCAGCAGATCGAAGACCTGCTCGGCGGCGTCCAGGTCGCCGATGTTGACCCGCCGCAGGGTGCGGTGGCGCGGGTCCATGGTGGTCTCCGCCAGCTGGTCCGCGTCCATCTCGCCCAGACCCTTGTAGCGCTGGATGGAGTCCTTGAAGCGGATCCCCTTGCGCTGGTACTCCAAGAGCGTCTCGCGCAGCTCGTTGTCCGAGTACGTGTAGACGTACTTGTCCTGGCCCTTCTTCGGCTGCACCAGCTCGATCCGGTGCAGTGGCGGCACGGCGGCGAAGACCCGGCCCGCCTCCACCATCGGGCGCATGTAGCGCTGGAAGAGGGTGAGCAGCAGAATCCGGATGTGCGCGCCGTCGACATCGGCGTCGACGAGGAGAATGATCTTCCCGTAACGCGCCGCGTCGATGTCGAAGGTCCGGCCGGACCCCGCCCCTATGACCTGGATGATCGCGCCGCACTCGGCGTTCTTCAGCATGTCCGTCACGGACGCCTTCTGAACGTTGAGAATCTTGCCGCGGATCGGCAGGAGGGCCTGGAACTCGGAATTCCGCGCCAGCTTGGCCGTGCCGAGCGCCGAGTCACCCTCGACGATGAAGAGCTCACTGCGCTCCACGTCGTCACTGCGGCAGTCGGCGAGCTTCGCCGGCAGCGAGGAGGACTCCAGGGCCGTCTTGCGGCGCTGGGCGTCCTTGTGCTGACGGGCCGCGATGCGCGTGCGGGCCGCCGCGACGGCCTTCTCCATCACGGAGCGGGCCTGCGCCTTGGCGTCGCGCTTGGTGGACGTCAGGAACGCCTTGAGCTCCTTGGCGATGACGTTGGAGACGATGCGGTTGGCCGCCGAGGTGCCGAGCACCTCCTTGGTCTGGCCCTCGAACTGCGGCTCGGCCAGTCGCACCGTGACGACCGCGGTCAGTCCCTCCAGGGCGTCGTCCTTGACGATGTCGTCCTCGGCGACGCGCAGTACCTTCTGGCTGCGCAACACCTCGTTCATCGTCTTGGTGAGGGAGCGCTCGAAGCCCGACACGTGGGTGCCGCCCTTGGGGGTGGCGATGATGTTGACGAAGGACCGCAACGTCGTGTCGTACCCCGTGCCCCAGCGCAGCGCGACGTCCACGGCGAGCTCACGGGTGACCTCGGTGGGCGTCATCTGGCCGTGGTCGTCGAGGACCGGGACGGTCTCCTTGAAGCTGCCCTGCCCGGTGAGGCGCAGGACGTCGCAGACGGCCTTGTCCTGGGCGAGGTACTCACAGAACTCGCTGATTCCGCCGTCGAAGCGGAAGGATTCCTCTCCCTTCGTGCCACCGTCCCCGAGGCCGTACTCGTCACGCACGACGATGGTCAGACCTGGCACCAGGAACGCCGTCTGCCGGGCACGCTGGTGCAGCGTCTCGAGGTTGAGCTTGGCGTCCTTGAGGAAGATCTGGCGGTCGGACCAGTAGCGCACACGGGTGCCGGTGCGCGTCTTGGGGATCTTCTTGGCCTTGCGCAGCTTGGCCGACGAGTCGAAGTCGGCGTCGGGGCCAGGCTTGGCGAAGGCGCCGGGGACGCCACGACGGAAGCTGATCGCGTGGGTGTGCCCCGCGCGGTCGACCTCTACGTCGAGGCGCGCGGACAGGGCGTTCACCACGGAGGCACCCACACCGTGCAGGCCGCCGGAGGCGGCATAGGAGCCACCGCCGAACTTGCCGCCCGCGTGGAGCTTCGTCATGACGACCTCGACTCCGGAGAGGCCGGTCTTGGGCTCGACATCCACCGGGATGCCTCGGCCGTTGTCCCGGACCTCTACGGAGGCGTCGTCGTGGAGGATGACATCGATGTGGTCGCAGTAGCCGCCCAGGGCCTCATCGACGGAGTTGTCGATGATCTCCCAGAGGCAGTGCAGCAGGCCACGGCTGTCCGTCGACCCGATGTACATGCCCGGACGCTTGCGAACGGCCTCGAGCCCCTCCAGGACGAGCAGGTGCCGCGCGGTGTAGTTGGAACCGTCCCGGTCTGCTCCGGTCAGCAACGCTGTGGACGGCACGGACGTCTCGGCGGTCACGCGGTTCGCTCCTCGCTGAATTTCAAAAGGGGTCCTTTGGGGTAAGGACCCGGCTTCGGTTGCCGCTCAGAGGGTACCGAGGCCTGGTAGAGCCGTTGTAACGCCACCCTCGTCACAACTCACACTAGTCCAGCGCCGCACGCTTGTTCGATCCCTCGATTGAGTGAAGCGCACGTCACGTTCCCTTCCAGGCATGAACCATTTAGGCTCCGGGCACGTCCTCATGAACAACCGGCAACCCAGCCGGCGGACGACCGACCTGACAGACAGCGCGAAACCGTAAGACACGTAAGAGACGTAATACGGCACATTCGCCGCCAACCGGCAGCAGACAGCCGCCTCGGAAAAAACTTCGAGGAAAAGCCACGAGCGGGAACGTTTTCGGCCTGGTTGGATGTTGACCCTGGTACGACAGCTCGTCGAGCTAGAGAAGAGGCGACGTGACTACTGTTCTGACCCCCGCGAGCCCCCTGACGGCCGCTGATCGCTGCGACCGCTGCGGCGCCCAGGCATACCTGCGCGTCGTCCTGTTGAGCGGCGGTGAACTGCTCTTCTGCGCCCATCACGGCCGCAAGTTCGAGCCGGAACTCAAGAAGATCGCCGCTGAGATACAGGACGAGACGGAGCGGCTTACGGCCGTCCCGGAGACCAACGACGAGGAACGCTGACACCTCGCACCCACGACGAGCCATCCGGCGCACGCCAGGCCGGTGACCGGGCGACCGACCCTGCCAACCCCAGGGACGGCCGCCCGCTCTCGTTACACGGGCGCCCAGGCACCTCCTCGGCGGTCCCACGCGGCACTGCACACTCCCCGCGCGGACAACTCCCGTACTTTCAGCCCCTCAGGGCCATGTCGCGCGCGACACCCGAGATCCGCGTATAGACCCCCGGACTCCCGGCCCGCCCGCAGCCGCTCCCCCACGACACCAGGCCGATCAGCCGCCCGCGCGCCACAAGCGGACCGCCGCTGTCCCCCTGGCAGGCGTCACGTCCGCCCTCAAGTTCCCCCGCACACAGCATGGATGCGGCCGCGTACGTTCCGTCAGAATTGCCCGGGTAGGCCTCCCCGCACGTCGAGTCAGGCAGTACTCGCACATGCGCGGAGCGCAACGCACGTGCGTAATCACCCGATCCCGTTGTGTCGCCCCAGCCATAGACGGCCGCACGCGTGCCGGGCTCGTAGGCCTGGTCGCCTGCCCCGGCCATGGGGATCGTGTAGCTCTTCGGAAGCGGGCTCGCCAGTGACAGCACCGCGACGTCACCGGAGTTCGAGTAGCTGTCGTACTTCGGATTGACCGAGGCCTCACGCACCGGAATCTCGCGGCCTTCCGAGGTGCCCAGATCCTCCCGGCCGGCGATCACCTTCAGGTCACTCATCTCGCGCAGCGGCACTCCGAGGACTTCCTCGCCCAGACAGTGCGCCGCGGTGAGGACCGTCGAGCGCCCCACCACCACACCTCCGCAGAACTGTCCGGAGCGCGTACCCCCGAACCGGTCACGACTGGACAGCGCCACCACCCAGGGACTGTCGGCGACCCGCACCGGACTGCCCCCGATAACGACACTGTCGGCCGCCGCGGGGGCCGGAGACGCCAGCGGCAGCAGCGCCACAGGGGCGGCAAGGGCCAATGCCGCCGTGAACGTTCGGGCGAAAGGACGAGGCATGCGATCTCCTCACTCTGGGTTGCCATGGCACACCCACAGTGATCCAGTGCGGCACACGCCGCACCCGCGCCACGCTCGTCCGCGTCAGGGCGGACACATCGGACAAACAGAAGACCCGAAGCCTCGCGTGAGACTTCGGGTCTTCCTTGTGGAGCGCTGGTGACTAGTCGAGGTAGTCGCGCAGGACCTGCGAACGCGACGGGTGACGCAGCTTCGACATCGTCTTCGACTCGATCTGACGAATGCGCTCACGCGTCACTCCGTAGACCTTGCCGATCTCGTCGAGGGTCTTCGGCTGACCATCGGTGAGACCGAAGCGCATGGAGACCACGCCCGCCTCACGCTCGGACAGGGTGTCGAGCACGGAGTGCAGCTGCTCCTGAAGGAGCGTGAAGCTGACCGCGTCGGCCGGAACGACCGCCTCGGAGTCCTCGATGAGGTCACCGAACTCGCTGTCGCCGTCCTCACCCAGGGGGGTGTGGAGGGAGATCGGCTCGCGGCCGTACTTCTGGACCTCGATGACCTTCTCCGGGGTCATGTCGAGTTCCTTGGCCAGCTCCTCCGGGGTGGGCTCACGGCCCAGGTCCTGGAGCATCTGGCGCTGCACGCGCGCGAGCTTGTTGATGACCTCGACCATGTGCACCGGGATACGGATGGTGCGGGCCTGGTCGGCCATGGCGCGGGTGATCGCCTGACGGATCCACCAGGTGGCGTACGTGGAGAACTTGTAGCCCTTGGTGTAGTCGAACTTCTCGACCGCGCGGATCAGACCGAGGTTGCCCTCCTGGATGAGGTCCAGGAAGAGCATGCCGCGGCCGGTGTAGCGCTTGGCCAGGGAGACCACCAGACGGAGGTTGGCCTCCAGGAGGTGGTTCTTGGCGCGGCGACCGTCCTCGGCGATGATCTCCAGCTCGCGCTTGAGCTTCGGCGCGAGCTTGTCGGCGTTCGCCAGCTTGTCCTCGGCGAACAGGCCGGCCTCGATGCGCTTGGCGAGCTCGACCTCCTGCTCCGCGTTGAGGAGCGGGACCTTGCCGATCTGCTTGAGGTAGTCCTTGACGGGGTCGGCGGTGGCACCGGCCGCGGCGACCTGCTGGGCCGGAGCGTCGTCCTCGTCCTCGTCGGACAGCACGAAGCCTGCCTGGGGACCCTCTTCCGTGGACTCGCCCTCACCGGGCTTGCCCTTGGCGGGCGTCTCCTCGGTGGCCTCGTCGTCCACCATCTCGTCGTCCTGCTTGGAGGCACTCTTCTTTGCCGTCGCCTTCTTTGCGACGGTCTTCTTGGCGACGGCCTTCTTTGCCGTCGTCTTCTTGGCAGCGACCTTCTTCGCGGGCGCGTCCTCAGCTGCGACATCTGCGGCCGACGCCTCGGGGGCGGTGGTCGCGGTGGCCTGCTTCGCCGTGGCCGTCTTGACCGCGACGGTCTTGGTCGCGGTGCGCTTGGCCGGGCTCTTCGCTGCGACGCTCTTGCGGGGGCGCTTTGGCTCCGCGGCACTGACCATCAGCGTCACACCCTCTTCCTCGAGGATCTGGTTGAGGCTGCGCAGAACGTTCTTCCACTGAGTGGCCGGAATCTGGTCAGCTTCGAAGGCACGACGCACGTCATCGCCGGCGATCTGCCCATCAGCCTTTCCCCGCTCGATGAGCGCCATGACAGAGACGGATTCGGCGATCTCCGGCGGGAGCGTACGGGATGTGCTGGCCGACACGAACAACCTCTCGGAACGTTGGAAAACGGCTTCCGGCCCCGTCCATTGTGGACCAGGACCGACGACCGACGACTGGGGATGGGCCGACGGCGCAGGCGGGGCCGGGAAGCTACACAGCGTCGCGGACGACTGCTGTATTCCCTCCTCGGCTATCACCTCTTAGGTCATCGCGCTGCCCCGACGAGCGTTACGCCCAATCTACGTGGCCCGAGTCACACCCCGTAAGTGCTCAAAAGCGGCCAGAAACTGCCAGAAGCGTCCATACCCAAGCCCTGACGGCCCTCCAGACGGCAACGACCGCGTCGCCGGGTCCCTGCCGGATCCCCGAGGAACCCACAGAGGCCCGGCGACGGTGCCGCGCCAACGGAGTGATGAGGTCGGGCCGCGAGGCGCATGAGCGGGCCGTACGGATGCAGACCCGGCCCGTCAGTGCTCGCGGGGGGCGGGCACGACGCGCTCCACCTCCGGGTGGACGGTGAGCAGCTGACGCATGGCGGCCTCGGCGCCGGGTCCGTCGCCCGCCCCCAGGGCGTCGACGATGCGCGAGTGGTGGACCAGAGACGCCTCGGTGGGACGGTCGCAGCCGGTGACCGGGCCGCCCGAGACCTGGAGCGCGGCCGAGACGATGCCGGACAGGTGCTCCAGCATGCGGTTGCTCGCGAGCTGGATGAGCAGCGAGTGGAACTCCGCGTCGGCGCGGGAGAAGGTGATCCCGTCGCCCTGGCTCAGGGCGTGGCCCATGATCTCGACCATGTCGGCGAGCCGCTGCTGCACCTCCTCGCGGCCGTGGCCCGCGGCGAGCCGAGCGGCGAGGGGCTCGATCGTCCAGCGCAGCTCGCTGAGTTCGCGGCGCTGGTCGTCGCGCTGCGGCCCGAACGCGCGCCACTCGATGATGTCCGGGTCCAGCAGGTTCCAGTCGCTGACGGGCCGCACGCGCGTACCGACGTTGGGCCTGGCGCTGACGAGACCCTTGGCCTCAAGTACACGCAGGGATTCGCGGACGACGGTGCGGGAGACCTCGAAACGCTGGCCGATCTCCTCGGGGACCAGCGGGCGGTCGGCGCCCAGGTCGCCCGAGACGATCATCTGGCCGAGCTGCTGGACGAGTTGGCCGTGCAGCCCGCGGCCGCGGCTGCCTGCGGTGCGTCGGCCCACGCGGCCGAGATCCTGGTCGGCGCTGTCCCACGAGGGCGCGACGACGCGGTCGGCACCTGGGGCCTCGGCGTAGGGGTAGCGGTCGAGTTCGCCCGGGCCGGCGAGGCCGGAGTCTGCGGAGCGGGCGGCGGTCATCATGGTGTGCGCAAGGGTACTCACGGATCCTTTGTCGGCGTGGCCCCCAAGTCCCTTGAGGTCTTTGGTGAAAAGCACACGAAAGGGTGATCGCTTACCCCGCCGCAATTGACGCCTTATCGGAAAGAAATGGGCGTTCTCCGGGGAGTTGTGCGCAGCACGGGAACAGAAGCGACGGACGGTCGCTAACGGGCCCTGCTGCGCATGCCCGTGAGCAGATACGCGCAGAGCAGAGCGGTCAGCGACAACATCAGTGCACTCCCCACAGGTTGGGCGACCATCCGGACCCCGCCGGCCAGATATCGCTCGACACCGAACGGCCACTGCACCAGTGCGAGATCACGCAGCCGCCCCGGCAGCCCCGCCGCCGATCGCACAGACGGCCCCTCCAAGGCCTTCTGTACGAGCGGTACGACGACGATCGGTACGGCGAGAACCGCGGCGAGTCCGGCGGTCGTGGACCGGAAGACACCAGCAGCGAGCACCCCCGCCCAGGCACACCCCGCCACCAGAGCGAACCAACTCGCGCTGAGCGACAGCCAGTCGGCGGGAACTTTCGCGAGCTCCTCTCCGTATACCAGGTGGAGCAGCGCGGCATCGGAGACCAGGACGAGCAGGCTCAGCAGGAGCGCGGTGGCCGCCGCGACGAGCAACTTGGCACAGAGCAGCCCCAAGCGGCGGGGGACGGTGCCTCGGTCGGCGGCGAGGGCGGGATGGCGGAACTCCTCGCCGAAAGCGAGGGCGCCGAGCAGCCCGGCGCCCAGCGCTGCGGGCGGCAAGGGGAGTTCCTGGGGCCAGGCGGCCAGCAGACGCGGTTGCGGCGTGTGACCGCTCCGGGCGAGGAAGACGCAGAGGACAGCGGAGACGGCGAGCACGGCGGCCGTGGTGAGGTAGCCGGTGCCGACACCGGCGGCGCGACGCAGCTCGTAGCGCAAGGGGCGAAGAGGGCTGTGGGCGGGCCGGATCGAGATGGGGGGCGGCAAGGGAGACGAAGCCGCGGGAGCACGCGCGGCAGTGGTGGTGGCCGGATCCGCGGCGGCGAGCGGGATGAGGTTCTTGGTCGTGGACACGGCCTCGGCCTCACCATCGACCCTGTCCTCCCCCTCCCCCTCGCCCTCGCCCTCGCCCTCGGGCAGCATGTCGGCTGCCGCGGCAGGTCCCTCTTCCGCCGGGTTCTCCCTCACTGGGGCGCTTCCCGCGCCCTGGGGTGAGAGCGATTCGGATGCGGGTTCGGCTACGGGTTCGGATGAGGGTTCTGGAACCGGAGCAGCAGGCCCCGCATCCCCGATCTCATCCGCGAGTTGATGGACGAGAATTCCGTGGCGGAACGCCGTCTCTCCGACGTCGGCACAATTGCTGCCGTACACCGAAAGCCGGTTGCCGTCCTCCTTCACGACCTCGATGGAGCGTTGCCCGGCACGGGCTTCCTTGGTCAGCAGCGCGCCGAGGCGTGCCGCGTGCGGACTGCGCACCGCGACCCGGGGGCGAAGCCGTGTGCGGGCGAAGTCCCCGGCTTCCTGGTCGGCGACCAGGCGGCCCGCTTCCAGCGTGACGACCCGGTCGGCGGTCCGTGCGGCCTCCTTGGCGTCGGCCGTGGAGAACAGGACGGTCCCCCCTTGGGCGGCGTGCGCGCGAAGAATCCCGTGCAGCCACCCGCCCTCCCGGGCCGAGAGCCCGTCGGCGGGACCGTCGAGGACGAGCGTGTGCGGGTCGGCGAGCAGCGCGCAGGCCAGGCCGAGGCGGCGGTCCATGCCACGCGAGAGCGTGCCGAGCGGCTGTTCGCGGAGGCTGACGAGACCGACGACTTCGAGTACGTCGTCGGCTCGCTGGACGGGCACACCGGCAGCGGCACACAGCATGCGCAGCTGGCCGCGGACCGTGCGGCCGGGGTGTCCCGGAACCTCGCCCAGAAGGACGCCCACCTCGCGCGACGGATGGGTGATGCGGTGCAGGGGACGCCCTCTGAAGTAGGTGACTCCTCGGCCCTGTTGGATTTCGAGCATGAGTCTCAGCGCCGTCGTCTTGCCGGCGCCCTGCGCGCCGAGCAGTGCCGTGACACGGCCTGTTCGCGCCTCGAAGGACACGTCGTCGACGGCGGGCGGCAGTTCCTGGCGGGGATTGCTGGTCAGTCCGATGGCCTGGATCATCGCTTCTCTCGCGGGATGTGCGACCGCTCGGCGGCCAGGGTTCGTCCGCCGGGTCGGGGACGGACGAACCCCGTGGGTACTTCAGCAAGATAACGCGATATTTCCGTCATTTCGGTCAGGGTGTGGGCCGCGGGTGTCCAGCACGCGGCCAGACCGACAGGTGACCAGCACGTGACCCGTGGCGCGGGCCTCAGACCTCGGGGCGCAGCATGGGCGGGTTGAGCAGCGTCGCGCCGCCCGCGCGGAAGAGCTGGGCGGGGCGGCCGCCCTGGCGGGTGGTGGTACCGCCGGTGGGGACGAGGAAGCCCGGCGTGCCGGTCACCTTGCGGTGGAAGTTGCGCGGGTCGAGCACGACGCCCCACACGGCCTCGTACACCCTGCGCAGCTCGCCGACGGTGAATTCGGGCGGGCAGAAGGCCGTCGCGAGCGAGGAGTACTCGATCTTCGAACGGGCGCGTTCCACGCCGTCCGCCAGGATCTGTGTGTGATCGAAGGCGAGTGGCGCCGTCTGCTCGCCCTCGCGGCCGTACCCGCCCTGGTTGAGCAGCGCCTCGACCGGCGCCCAGCGCGCGCTGTTCGCATCACCGCCCGCCCGCGGCGCGGGCAGATCGGGAGCGAGCGCGAGATGGGCGACGCTGACGACCCGCATCCGCGGATCGCGCTTGGGATCGCCGTATGTGGCGAGCTGCTCCAGGTGCGCGCCGTTCACCTGGACCGGAGTGTCCGGAGCGTGAGCGCACAGCCCCGTCTCCTCGACCAGCTCCCGCGCGGCGGCCGCCGACAAATCCTCGTCGTCGCGCACGAATCCACCGGGAAGCGCCCAACGGCCCTGGAACGGCGGCTCGCCCCGGCGTACGGCAAGCGCGCAGAGCGCGTGGCGGCGCACGGTCAGCACGACCAGATCGACGGTGACAGCAAAGGGCGGGAAGGCCGACGGGTCGTAGGGCGACATGCCGCGATCATAGTCGTCTGCCTGACGATAAACAGCTCCTCCGGCATCCGATCCCGGCTCGATTCACCGGGCCCGGCGTCAGGTTCACGCCACGCCCGCCGCAGGTCCTCCTTCCGTGTCCGTCCGTGCCGTCCGTGTCCGTCCGTGTCCGTCCGTGTCCGTACCTCAGTGGTCACACCCCTAGCTGCAGTCCGTCGGCCGCCTCCTCGACCATGGCGAGGCCAAGCCTGCTGACACGCACGGAGAACGGGGCACCCGCGACGCGCAGGGCCGTCAGCCCCAGCTCCCCCAGGGGCGCGCTGCGGACGGGGCTCAGCGTCACCGTGCCCGACGGGGCGTCGGGCCTGATCCCGGCGAGCGCCGTGAGGAGCTGCACCCCGGCGGCCGCGGCGGTGGCCGCCGGACGACAGGCAGCGGGGTGCGGCAACGGAGCGCCGCCCTCTGTGCGCTGCTCCCCCGCGTACATCTCAGGCAGCCGGTAGCCGAACGTCTCGGCCGCCGCCATCACCCCTCGCAGCAGCGCACTCGCCTCCTTGTCGTAGCCGGCGGCGGCCAGACCGGCGACGGCGACCGCCGTCTCATGGACACGCACCGCTCCGCCACGATGTCCGAAAGGGTTGTACGCGGCTTCCTTGACGCCCAGGCTCCGCAGCCCCCACCCCGAGTCCATGGCGGGCCCGCCCAGCAGCCGGGCGAGCTGTTCGGTCTGCACCTTGTCGAGCAGCCCTGGTGCGAGCGCGCCCGATCCGAGCAGGCCCGTGTCGAGGAGGTGGGCGGCGCCGCCGGTGAGGAGGGGCACGCGGCGGCCGTCGGCCAGGCAGGCCGCGGCGGGCCGGCCACCCGCCCGGTCCTCCACCCAGAAATCCTCCCGGAAGGTGCCTCGCAGCCGCTCCGCCCACTGCCGCAAGTCGGTGCCGCCCGAACGGCCGTGCGTGTCGAGCAGGTCGGCGCCGAGCAGCGCGGCCCGATGGGCGTGGGCCTGGGTCTCGCAGCGCGCGGGGCCACCGGGATACGGGTCCGGCAGGCGCCCTCCGTCGCCCGCTGCCGCGAGCAGCCATCGCAGGCAACGCTCGGCCGCCGGCAACAACTCCTCCGTCTCCTGTGCCGACAGCCCCCAACGCCACGCTTCCGTCAGCAGCACCGGGAAGAGCAGCGTCGCCTCGATCCCCGTGCACCCGGGCGGCAGATGCGGTCCCGTGTTCCGCATCGGCCCGGGGATCATGCCCGCCTGCGGCCCCTTGCCCACAAGTTGACGGCGGGCGAGCGTACGCAGCGTCCCCACGGCGATCCGGGTGCCGAGCGGCAAGGCCATCCGGGCGGCCGCGAGCGCCTCGGCCGGGGCAAGACCGCAGCGCCACGGCGCCCCCGCGGCCAGGTGGACGTCGGTCGGGTGCTCGGGGTCCCGCAGCAGCAACGCCTGCAGATCTTCCACGGATCGGTCCAGAAGGGCCCGGGCCCTGGGATCGTCGCCCCCGGCCCGCGCCGTGGTGAGGGAGAGCGATGCCCCGTGCCCGACCGCCCTCACCGGACCCGCCCTCTCCGGCCGCACCCGCAGCTCCAGGCTCCAGGTGCCGCCCGGCGGCAGATCCACCTCCCAGCGCAGCAGCCCCGCGGAGGCCAGCGCATCCGCGGGCGCCGGATGCGCGGTGACCACACAGTGGCCCGCGGGCGAGGACCAGCGCATGCCGGAGTCGTGGACACTTGCGGGCAGTTCGGGACCGGTGTTGCCGGAAGCGACCGCTCCGAGCTCCGCCAGATCCGTGCCGAGCGACACCTCCACGGGCAGCCGCAGATGACGGCCCGCGGCACTGCTCAGGATGATCCGCTCCGTGCCGTCCGCGTACCGGGTCCGTTCGACGACCACGTCCGGATCCGGGCCGCCGTCCGCGAACGGACGTAGTGTCGCGACGAAGCGGGCACGGTCGGCCGAGAGCATCCGGGCCTGCACGGCGACCGGCTCGCGCCCCGCCACCCGCACTTCGCAGCGGGACAGCAGCCTGCGCCCCGCGCGGTAGAACCCCTCCAATCCGCGGCCGGTCAACTGCCCCTGGTCCGTGGAGATCGCGAGCGCGGGCATGGCGACACAGATGAGCGCGGCGTGCGCGGGCGGCAACTGTGCGGGGCGACGCGGCGCGGGAGCCGGTGTGGGCCCGCCGGACAGGCGCGGTGGAGTCGGAGTGGTCCGCTGGGGACCCTCTCTGCCGGAGACAGGAGACGAGGCGGGCAGGGGCATGGGGCGGCTTCTTCTGCGCTGTCCGCGCTACGGGGAGTCGGAGGTCGTACGGCGGCTCGACCCAGGCACAGGTACCGCCACTCAGGTGAACGGACCGGCCCCGCCCCAAGTCACGCCCACGAGGCGGGAAGCCACTCGGCCGGCCCCGGTCTTCCGCGTATGGCACCCCGGCCGGCCCCGGTCTCGCCCCAGCCCTCCTATGCCGAACTCCCGCGTTCACGTGTCGTTCCTCGCTGCGCGCCGGGTGGTGCGGCGGCGGTTCTGCGGCCCTGTGCCCGGCCTGCCGTTGGCCCGCGGGCCGGTGCCGTCCTTGGGGCGTGCGGGACGGCGGCGCCGCGGAGCGGCACCCACCGGCTCCGCCGCGGCGCTCAAGGGCTCTGTGGGTAGGGGCAGTTCGGGCTGAAACGCCGTCGTCTCGCTACGGTCAGTTCGCTCCCTGCGCAGACAGCGGCGGATCGGCTCGGGGTCCAGATCTCCGGAGCAGGCATGGTGCAGGAGTTGCGCGAAGGTGTACCTGGGGTCGGCACACAGCGCCATGGCCAGGGCCTCCTGGCCCTCCGTGGCGTCACCGAGGGACCACGCGACCCAGCCCGCCAGGGACAGTGGCGCCGCGGCATGCTCTCCGTAGGCGCCGACACAGCGACGGGACAGGGCCCTCCAGAGACGAAGTGCAGGTGCCGCGGCGTCGCCCTCCATCCATTCCGCCGCCTGATCGCGCGTCGTACGGTCCTGCAGACCGAGGATCAACGCCGCGGCCTCGTCGTGCGCGAGGAGTTCGTCGTCCTGGAGATCCGCCTCCAGCCTGTCGCTGACCGATGGCGCGGCAGTCATACGCGCCATGATCCGGCGGGCCAGGTCGAGCGTGTCGGCGGCGACCTCGGCGTGCCCGTCCTCCTCCAGGATCCGGCGCACGATCGCCATGCCCGCCGCGTCGAGTGCGGCTTCCTGGTCCGCCGCGGCGGCGGACACCCATGGGGTCAGCCGCGCCCTCATCTCCGCGGGCGTGGCACCCACTTGGACACCGGCGTAGGCCGTGGCCGCGGCCAGAACCGACGTGCCGGGCCGTAGCAGCGGCACACCCTCCGGTGGACAGCACTGCTCGTTCGGGCAGCAGTAGGTCCAGAACTTTCCCGCCGAGATACACACGACCTCGAACACAGGGACATCGAGGCTTCCGCAGGCAGTGCGGATGACTTGCGCCAGCGGTCGCAGGCGCTCCATCACCTGCCGTCCGGATTCGGCGCCGACGGGTTCCGCGCACAGGAAGGCGACAATGCCGTCGGGCCGCGCTCCGCGCCGCTCGCAGCCGCTCACCAGGCACTGGGCGAGCTGCTCCGCGATGGGTGGCCAGTCCTCCGCACGCCCGGGAATACCGAGGCGCACCCGCCCACCGAACCGGCCCCGCTCACCGTGCAGAGCAATGAGGACGACGCTCTCCTCGGGCCGGAACCCGAGCAAGTACGGCAGGGCATCCGCGAGTTCGGCCGGGGTGCGCAAGGTGACCAGGGGCTCGTCGATGGAATCGGTCGGGCCGGTCGGGCCGGTCGGGTTGACCGGGTTGATCGGGTCAGTCGGGTTGATCGGGTCGTTTTGTTCGCTGTGGTTCGCCATGTGCCGACTCTCCCGCGGATCACAAGGTTCCGGTTTACCCTGTGGATAAGTACGGTCAGGGGCACGCCAAGAGTTATCCACAGCTCGGCGGACTCGTTCGCCTAATGTCAGACCCATCAGGTTGCATGGGGGCATGAGCAACGAAGATCTGCGCACGGCGGCCGATTCCGTACTCGCCCGCCTCGTCGGCGGCCCCGCGCCCGCAAGCGGCGACGTGCCACCGTCGGACGGTCCACGACTGCGTGAGGACCAGTGGCGCGCGATCGAAGCACTGGTCGCCGACAAGCGCCGGGCGCTGGTCGTTCAGCGCACGGGCTGGGGGAAGTCCGCCGTGTACTTCGTCGCGACCGCGCTGTTGCGGGAGCGGGGCAGCGGCCCCACCGTGATCGTCTCCCCGCTGCTCGCGCTCATGCGCAACCAGGTGGAGTCGGCGGCGCGGGCCGGAATCAGCGCCCGCACAATCAACTCCTCCAACACTGAAGAGTGGGAGACCATCCAGGCCGAGGTGGCCTCCGGCGACGTGGACGTCCTCCTCGTCAGTCCGGAGCGGCTGAACAACCCGGACTTCCGCGATCAGGTCCTGCCCAAGCTCGCCGCCGCGACCGGCCTGCTCGTGGTCGACGAGGCGCACTGCATCTCCGACTGGGGCCACGACTTCCGACCCGACTACCGCCGGCTGCGCACCATGCTCGCCGACCTGCCGCCCGGCGTCCCCGTCCTGGCCACCACCGCGACGGCCAACGCGCGCGTGACGGCCGACGTGGCCGAGCAGCTGGGCACCGGCGGCAGCTCGGACGCACTCGTGCTGCGCGGGCCCCTCGACCGCGAGAGCCTGAGCTTGAGCGTGCTCCAACTTCCCAACGCCGCTCACCGGTTGGCGTGGCTCGCCGACCACTTGGACGAGCTGCCGGGCTCGGGGATCATCTATACGCTCACCGTCGCCGCCGCCGAGGAGATCACCGCCTTCTTGCGGCAGTGCGGGCACACGGTCACCTCGTACACCGGCAAGACGGAGAACGCGGACCGTCAGCAGGCCGAGGAGGATCTGCTCGCCAACCGCGTGAAGGCCCTGGTCGCCACCTCCGCCCTGGGGATGGGCTTCGACAAGCCGGACCTCGGCTTCGTGGTGCATCTCGGCTCACCCTCCTCCCCGATCGCCTACTACCAGCAGGTCGGCCGCGCGGGACGCGGTGTCGATCACGCGGAGGTGCTGCTCCTTCCCGGCAAGGAGGACGAGGCGATCTGGAACTACTTCGCCTCGCTCGCCTTCCCGCCCGAGGAGCAGGTCCGGCGCACGCTGGACGTGCTGGCGCAGGCGGGCAGGCCACTGTCGCTGCCCGCGCTGGAGCCGCTTGTCGAGCTGCGCCGGTCACGGCTCGAGACGATGCTCAAGGTCCTCGACGTGGACGGTGCGGTCCGGCGCGTCAAGGGCGGCTGGACCTCCACGGGAATGCCCTGGGCGTACGACGCCGAGCGCTATGCCTGGGTCGCCAAGCAGCGGCAGACGGAACAGCAGGCGATGCGTGACTACGCCACGACGACCGGCTGCCGCATGGAGTTCCTGCGAAGGCAGCTCGACGACGAGGCAGCGGTGCCCTGCGGGCGCTGCGACAACTGCGCGGGAGCGCGCTTCACCGACGCCGTGTCCTCCGGGGCACTGGACACGGCGCGGGGCGAATTGGTCCGCGCGGGTGTCGATGTGGAACCCCGGAGGATGTGGCCGACGGGGCTCGCCGCGGTCGGCGTCGACCTCAAGGGACGCATCCCCGTGGGTGAACAAGCCTCCCAGGGCCGTGCCTTGGGACGACTCTCCGACATCGGCTGGGGCAACCGGCTCCGGCCGATGCTCGCTCCGCAAGCCCCTGACGGACCGGTGCCCGACGACGTGGCCAAGGCCGTGGTCGGCGTCCTCGCCGACTGGGCGAAGGGCCCCGGCGGCTGGGCCTCGGGCGGCGCCGACGCCCAGCCGCGGCCGGCCGGTGTCGTGACCATGTCTTCGCACACCAGGCCCCAGCTGATCCAGTCACTGGGCGCACGGATCGCCGAGATCGGCCGCCTTCCACTCCTCGGCTCCATCGAGTACGCCGCGGGGGCCGACACGGCGCACGTGCCCAGGAGCAACAGCGCGCAGCGCCTGCGCGCCCTCGACGGGACACTGACCGTGCCCCCCGAGCTCGCCGCGGCGCTCCAGGAAGCGGGCGGTCCCGTGCTGCTCATCGACGATCTGACGGACAGCGGCTGGACCCTGGCGGTGGCCGCGCGCATGCTCCGCCGGGCAGGAGCCAAGGGGGTGTTGCCGCTGGTCCTGGCCGTGCAAGGCTGACGCAAGCGTCGATGCGGGGCGCCATGGGCAGGGATATAGACGACGCATCACCAGATACCGGTCGGCGGACCCAATTGCTCGTTGCCGCAAGGCAGTACGACGGGAAGAATTGGAACCGCTCCCGCGCGGCTCCCCGTGGCACGGCAGGGCTGTGCCGCGGTGCGCTCCCCCAGTCCGACCCCGCCCTCTGGGCACGTAGCCGAAGGGAGGACCGTGACCTTCGGATTCGGTCCGTCCGCTGCGGCATCGATGTCGGAGTCTTCGACGTCGGCTGAGATGTCCGCCGATTCCGCCAACCGACTGGCCCGAATGCTCGAGCCCGCGGAGTGGTCAGCCGCGGGGATTCCCCTGCTGCGCAATCCGCGTGAGGTCGTCAGCGGCCTGCATGCCCGGCATCTTCCGACACCCGCGACGGCCGTGGTCGCCGTTCTCGATCCGGAGGAACGGCTCCGGGCGAGCGCTTCGTTCACCCGGCGGCCGAGCGCGGCGGACGGCTGGGTCTTCCGTAACGCGCTGCTCGCGCAGCTGCGGCGGGTCATCCCGCACGACCTGCGGCGCCGCACCCCGGTGCGCACCGCCGTCCTGCTCTACTGCCGTGACGGTGACGCGCGTTGGACGCAGGAGGACGGGGCGTGGATGTGGGGGCTGCGGGACGCCTGCACGCTGCACGGGCTGCGGTGCGGTGCCTACATCACGCTGACCCGTGACGGCTGGCAGGTGCTCGGCGAGGGCCGTGGCGGCCGTCGGCCCAGTACCGGCTCACGCCCCGAGGCCTTCGCCGACACCGATCCGCCACCACCACGCACCGGCGGCGCCGCGTCCGACGTACTGCGCCGAGCGGCGGCACGCTGAAGCGCCCGCCGCCCCGTCACCGCGAGGCGGCCACAGGCATGGACCGGTGCGCGCCGCCGCCTGCGTCACGCGGTACGCGACGCACACAGATCGAGGCTCACCTGGCCATGCCACGGACACCGGACAGCCGACGCCGACCGCCCGACACCTGACCTCGGCGGAGGCCGTCAGCTGTCAGACAACGGAAGTCGGACAGCTGAAGCCAGAGCGCAGGTGTCAGACAGCGAACGTCAGACGCCCGCGCCCAGCATCGCGTTGATCCGCTGCGGGTCACCGCAGACGATCAGCAGGGCTCCGGCCCGCGTGAGCGCCGTCGGCAGCGCGCCGACCGCGGTCTCCTCGCTGCCGCCGTTGATGGCGACGACGACCACGGGGCGGGACACGGCACGGTCCAGGGCGGCGGCGTCGGCGTAGAAGACGTCGTCGCCCGCGTCGTGCTGAGCCCAGTAGGAGGCCTCGCCGAACGACAGCTCGTGCGTGGCCCACGGGTGCGGGTCGCCGGTGGTGATCACCAGGACCTCACCCGGAGCGCGGCCCGAGTCGAGCAGCAGGTCGACGGCTTCCTCGGCGGCGTCGAGCGCCCCCTCGACGGAGGCCGGGATCAGCTGGATCTGCGGAACCGAAGCACCGGCGTCCGTGGCGGGACCCGCAGGGGAACCAGCCGGGGCGGACGGCCCTGGCTTGGCGGCCGGCTCACGCGACGTGCGCTGCGCCGGCGGCGCCGGCCGGGCGGGGCCCGGTCGGCCGGGGT
>NZ_BAAAUG010000131.1:0-19247 GCF_039533825.1 Streptomyces rectiviolaceus | reverse complement strand
AGCGTCAGCGCCGTGCCCGTGCGCTCCGACGGCAGCCTCGCCCCCGCCCCCTCCGGCGTCCTGCCGCACACCGGCGCGGGACCCCACCCGCAGCGCCAGCAGCGGCCGCACGCCCACCAGGTCCTGCCCGACCCGAGCGGCCGCTGGGTGGTGAGCGTCGACCTCGGCACCGATTCCGTACGCGTCTGCGAGCTCACGGCGGCGGGCGAGCCGACCCTGCACCGCGAGGTCGCGCTGCGGCCGGGATCAGGCCCGCGGCATCTCGTGTTCCACCCGCGCGGCGACCGCGCGTACGTCCTGAACGAGCTCGCCCCCACCCTCACGATCTGCGCCTGGGACGCCGCCGACGGCACCCTCAAGCCGCTCGGCGAGGCGGCCGTCCTGCCGGGCCCCACGGACGGCGACGGCGAGGCCTACCCCTCCGAGGTCGTCATCGCGCCCGACGGCCGCTTCCTGTGGACCGCGACCCGCGGCCAGGACGTCATCTCGGTGCTCGCCCTCGACGAGGCGGGGACGCGGCCGCGGCTCGCCGCCACCGTGCCGTGCGGCGGCCACTGGCCGCGTGACCTGGCCATCGACCCGTCCGGGCGGTTCCTGTACGCGGCCAATGAGCGGTCCGGTGACGTGACCTGGTTCGCGATCGACCCGGCGACGGGCATCCCGCGCCGCGCGGGCTCGATCGAGGCCCCTGCCGCCTCCTGCGTGATCTTCGGCTGAGCCGCCGCGCCCGCGTACGCCGATGGGCCCGCCCCCTGCATCAGGGGGCGGGCCCATCGGCGTAACGGCATCAGGTCTGCCGGCGCTGCGCGGTCAGTGGACCGGCGCGCCCGACGGCTGCTGCGGGGCGATCCCGAGCGCCGACGTGTACTTGGAGAGGGCGAGCTTGCCGATCGCCGGGTAGGCGCCGAGCGACTCGGCGACCGAGCAGCCCGCCTCCTTGGCGGCGGCGTCGAGAAGGCTCGCGTCGATCTCGGGGCCGATCAGGTACGGGGCGAGCGCCAGCTGCGTGGAGCCGGAGCCGCGCAGCTCCTCGGCGGTGTTCGCGATGGCGCCCTCCTGGTCGAGCGCGGCGGCCATCACCGGTACCGCGAGGCGGGCCGCGAGCAGCATGCCGGTGATCCCGGCGGCCTGCACGGCCTCATCGCCGCCGACCGTGGCGAGGATGATGCCGTCCGCCGCGGTGGCCACCGTGAACAGGCGGGCGCGGTCGGCGCGGGCCAGACCGGCCTCCGACAGGCGCACGTGCAGGGCCTCGGCGAGCAGCGGGTGCGGGCCGAGGACGTCCGTCAGCTCGGCGGGGGCGCGGCTGTCCATCACTGCCTGCCGCACGCGCCGCATCAGCGCGTTGTCGGGGCCCGCGAGGAGAGGCACGACGACGGCGACGGGGCCGTCGGGCTCGGTGACGTCCGACCCCGCGGCGCGCGCCTGCTCATAGCGTGCGGTGCGCTCGACGGCGGCGTGCGCGAGCACGGACTGCAGCGAGGGGAACTCCGGGAACGAGGTGACCGTGGCGTCCTCGGTCCCGTCGAGGTACCCGATGCGAGCGTCGAGGCCGGGCAGCTCGGAGCGGGCGATGCTCACGACCTCTTCGGCGAGGCTGCGCGTGGCGGTGCTGGGTACGCCCGGTACGGCGAGGACGAGCGCGGGCGCGTTCTCGGGAGCCGCCACGGGCTCCGGGCGGCGGTGCCGACCGGGCTGGCGGGGTCGCGGCATTCGTACGGGCAGGCCTGATGCGGGCCCGGTGGGGGAGCTCATGGCCCCGCATGCTACTGGTCTCTGGGGCTTCGCTGTTCGGGGAGGGTACAGGTGGGCGGTATTAGTCCGGTTTTGTCTTATGAGTTACGTAGAGGTCAACTGTCACCTTACGGAATGGTCATCCGGGGTGATCAACTGACGTGCTCGGTGTGCTCGGTGTGCTCGGTGTACCCGATGTGCACGGTGAGCATGCGCGGGTCGAGCGGCAGGCGCAGTCGGTCCGCGGCGACATCGGCGGCGATGCGCACGGCGCCGTCCAGCGGGTCTCCGGCGGCCGGAACGAGGCGAACGTGCCGCAGGCCCCGCAGCTCCGCGCGCACGGGCCGGAGCAGCGCGTCGCCCATCTTGAACAGGCCTCCGGTCAGGGCGACTTCCGGCTGCTCGCTCTGGCCCACCGCGCCGGACTCCGGGCAGACGGCGGCCGCGGCTTCGGCGATGTGCCGGGCGGCGTCCCGCAGGATCGCATCGGCCACGGGGTCCCCGGGGGCGCAGCGCGCCACTTCGGGCGCGAACGAGGCGAGCATCGCGGGCCGGTCCGTACGGGGATAGAGCTGTCCGGGCAGTCCCGGCGCGGGGCCGAACAGCTCCTCGTCGCGGGCGAGCAGCGCCTTCGAACCGCGGCGCCTGCCGTCGAACGCCCGCATCGCCGCCTCCAGGCCCGCGCGGCCGATCCACGCGCCGCCGCCGCAGTCGCCGAGCAGATGCCCCCAGCCGTCGGCGCGGTGCCAGACGGTCAGGTCCGTGCCGATCGCGATCATGCCGGTGCCCGCGGCGACGACCGCGCCGGGGCGGTCACCGAGGGCGCCCGCGTACGCGGTGACGGCGTCCGCGGCGAGCGCCAGGCGGCTTACGCCCAGGGCCTGTTGAAGCGCCGACGGCAGCTGCGCGCGCAGGTCGTCACCGAGGGTCGCCATGCCCGCGGCGCCGATGGCGACAGCGGTGATACGCCCGCCGCCCGCCTGCTCCAGCAACTCCCTGGCCATGGGCACCAGTTGCTCCGTGAAGTGCCCGGCGTCGATACCGCGCGCTCCGGTGCGCACCGGCTCCTTCGAGCTCAGCGGGGCAGGGCGGCCCGAGGCGTCACCCGGACCACCGAGGGCGACCCGCAGCCCGGAGCCGCCCGAGTCGACCCCGATGACACACGCGGTGTCCGTCACGGAAGCCGCCAGTCCACCGGCTGCCCGCCCTGCTGGACAAGGAGGTCGTTGGCCCGGCTGAAGGGGCGCGAGCCGAAGAAGCCGCGGTCCGCCGACATCGGCGAAGGGTGCGACGACTCGACCGACGGCAGCGGACCGAGCAGCGGCCGCAGATTGCGGGCGTCGCGCCCCCACAGGATGGACACGAGCGGCCGCCCGCGTGCGGCCAGTGCCTTGATGGCCTGCTCGGTGACCTCCTCCCAGCCCTTGCCCCGGTGCGCGGCAGGACGCCCCGGGGCAGTGGTGAGCGCCTTGTTGAGCAGCAGGACGCCCTGCTGGGTCCAGGGCGTGAGGTCGCCGTTCGACGGAGGCGGGACGCCCAGGTCGGAGCCCATCTCGCGGTAGATGTTGATGAGGCTGCCGGGCAGCGGGCGCACCTCGGGCGCGACCGAGAACGACAGACCCACCGCGTGCCCGGGGGTCGGGTAGGGATCCTGGCCGACGATCAGCACCCGCACCTCGTCGAAGGGCTGTTGGAACGCGCGCAGGACGTTCGGCCCGGACGGGAGATAGGTGCGTCCCGCGGCGATCTCGGCGCGCAGGAAGCCGCCCATCTCGGCGATCTTCCCGGCGACGGGTTCGAGGGCCTTCGCCCAGCCGGCTTCGACGATTTCGTGCAAGGGTCGTGGTGCCACGGCGTCACCCTACTGCCGTAACGGGGGCGTCGATCAACCGATGGCCGCCGCCCTGACGCACAGTACGTCGGGCAGGTGGGACGCCAACTCCTGCCAGCTGTCCCCGTCGTCCGCCGACGCGTACACCTCGCCGTTGCGATTGCCGAAGTAGATGCCCGCGGGATCCTGGTCGTCGCTGCACATCGCGTCCCGCAGCACCGTGCCGTAGTGGTCGCCGGCCGGGAGGCCCGTGCTGAGCGGCTCCCAGCTCTTGCCCGCGTCGGACGTGCGGTAGACGCGGCATCGGTGGTCGGCGGGGACGCGGTCCATGTCGGCGTTGATCGGGAAGACGTAGGCCGTGTCCGCGCGGTGCGGGTGGGCGACAGCGGCGAAACCGAAGTCGGAGGGGAGGCCCTCGCCGATGTCCGTCCAGTGCGCCCCCGAGTCGTCGCTGCGGAACACGCCCCAGTGGTTCTGCAGATACAGGCGGTCCGGGTCGACGGCGTCCCGCGCGACCTTGTGCACGCACTGGCCGAACTCCGGGTTCGGGTCCGGCAGGAAGACCGCGGACACGCCGTTGTTCGACGGGGCCCAGCTCTTGCCGCCGTCCAGGGTGCGGAAGACTCCGGCGGTGGAGACGGCGACCGTCACCGCGTTCGGGTCGCGGGGGTCGGTAAGGACGGTGTGCAGGCCTTCACCGCCGCCGCCCGGCACCCACTTGTCGCGTGTGGGGTGCTCCCAGAGAGGGCGTACGAGCTCGAAGGTCTCGCCCCGGTCCTGTGATTTGTACAGGGCCGCCGGTTCCGTGCCCGCGTACACGACGTCCGGTTCGGCGGCAGCCGGGTGCAGTTGCCAGACCCGCTCCAGCGAGGCCTCGGTGTCCTTGGGGAACTTGACGGGTGCCTTGGGCGGTTCCGTCCAGGTCCTGCCGAGGTCGTCGGAGTGGAAGACGGACGGGCCGAAATGGGAACTGTCGCCGCCCACCAGGAGGCGGGGGGTGCTGCCGCGGGTGTCGATGGCCACCGAGTAGATGGCCTGGGCGTTGAAGTACGGGCTTTCGTCGAACTGCCAGGTGCTCGTGCCGGTGCGCTTGCGGCCGATGAAGAGGCCTTTGCGGGTACCTACGGTCAGAATGATCTCGGCCATGACGGGCCACCTCCGGGACGTCGTTGTCTCAGGCATGGCTCAGTCTGCACCCAGGCACTGACAGTCACCCCTGGGTGGGACGTTCTCGCAGGTCGGGTCGGGTGTGGTGGACGGGAGCGAGCCCTCATGGCCTCACATCGGCCGACCGGTCCCGGACAGCTCGGCGGCGACCCGCGCGATCGTTTCCGGCCCCACCCGGCAGCACCCCCCGATCAGGCGTGCTCCCGAGTCCCGCAAGGCCGCGACCCGGCCCGCGGTGAAGTGCGCCGGGCCCCGCCACGCCCTGGCGGTCGCGTCCCACGTCTCGCCGCTGTTCGGGTACGCCACCACCGGCTTTCCCGTGATCCGCGCGGCCAGGCGCACCGCCGCGTCCGCGTCCTGGGGGTCGCAGCAGTTGACGCCGACCGCCAGGATCTCCTCGGCGTCGGCGGCCAGGGCGAAGGCCTCCGTCAGGGGCTGGCCCGCCCGCGTGTAGCCGCCGGAGACGGTGTACGAGAGCCAGGCGGGCACCCCGAGGCCCCGCACCGCCCGCAGCAGGGCCCGCGCCTCGTCGGTGTCCGGCACCGTCTCCAGGGCGATGACGTCCGGCTCCGCGTCGGCAAGGACCTCCAGGCGCGGGCGGTGGAAGCGTTCGAGCTCGGCCACCGTCAGGCCGTACCTCCCGCGGTACTCGGAGCCGTCCGCGAGCATCGCCCCGTACGGGCCCGCGGACGCGGCCACCCACACCTCGCGGCCCGCTTCCGCTCCCGCCTCGCGGGCCAACTCCACGCTCAGGCGCAGGAGTTCGGCGGTGCTCACCGCGTCGATGCCGTGCTTGGCGAAGCCCTCGAACGTCGCCTGATAGCTCGCCGTGGTGGCGATGTCCGCGCCCGCCTCGTAGTAGGCCCGGTGCGCCGCCACGATGGCTCCCGGCTCGTCGGCGAGCAGCCTCGCCGACCACAGGGCGTCGCTCAGGTCGTGCCCGGCGGCCTCCAGCTGGTTGGAGAGGCCGCCGTCGAGCACGAGCGGGCGGCGGGTCAGGGCATCCGCGATTCTCACACTGCCGACGCTAGCCGAGGCGCGGACAGAGGGAAGTGGCACGCGACCTGGTGTCCCGCGCTGTTCGGCGTGCTCACCAGCGGCTCCGTCGTGGCGCACATCTCCTGGGCCACGGGACATCGGGTGCGGAAGCGGCAGCCCGATGGCGGCTTCGCGGCCGACGGTGTCTCGCCCTCCAGGGGCGTGCGGTCCGGGCCCTGTGCCGCTTCCGGGTCCGGCAGGTTGACCGTGTCGAGCAGCCCCCGCGTGTAGGGGTGCAGCGGATGCGCGTACACCTGCGCGGCCGGGCCCGACTCGACCAGCTTGCCGAGGTACATCACGCCGACCGTGTCCGCGAGGTGGCGCACCACCGCCAGGTCGTGCGAGATGAACAGGTACGTCAGACCGCGCTCCCGCTGCAGCTCCCGCATCAGGTTCAGGATCTGCGCCTGGACCGAGACGTCGAGCGCGGAGACCGGCTCGTCCGCCACCACCAGGTCGGGGGAGAGCGTCAACGCCCGTGCCAGGCCAAGACGTTGGCGCTGTCCGCCGGAGAACTCGTGCGGGTAGCGGTGCACGGCGCCGCGCGGCAGGCCGACCGCGTCCAGGAGTTCACCGATCAGCTTCTCCTGGTCGGCGCGGCTGCCGACGCCCTGGATGACGAGGGGCTCCCGCAGGATCTCGCCGACCCGCATCCGGGGGTCCATGGCGGCCGTGGAGTCCTGGAACATCAGCTGCACGCGCCGCCGGTGCGCACGGCGCTCGGCCCGCGACATCCGCGCCGGGTCGTGTCCGTCGAAGAGCACCCGCCCCGCGGTCGGCTCCTCCAGGCCCGCGACGATCCGGCCGAGCGTGGTCTTGCCGCATCCGGACTCGCCGACCATGCCGAACGTCTCGCCCTTGCGGATCTCCAGGGACACCCCGCCGACCGCACTCACCGTGCCCCGACGGCGCGAGAACGCGCCGCCCTTGAGGGGGAAGTCCTTGACCAGGGCGTCGAGTTCGAGGAGTACGTCGCCGGGCGCGCGCGGCGCGGGCACCGTGGGCGGGATCACGACCTCGGCCTCCGAAGCGTTGTCAGGCACCGGATGGAAGCAGGCGAACCGGTGCTCGCCTCCCCGCACCTCGTCGTCCGCGAGCTGCGGCTCCCGCTCCCGGCACTCGTCCGTGGCGAAGGCGCAGCGCGGCGCGAAGCGGCACCCCGTCGGGGGCACCGCCAGGTTCGGCGGAAGCCCCGGGATCGTGTGGAGCGCGGTGCCGCTGTCGGCGGCCCGCTCGGGGAGCGAGGCGAACAGCGCCTCCGTGTAGCGGTGCCGGGGTCTCGCGAACAGGCCGCGTACGTCGGACTGTTCGGCGATCTTGCCCGCGTACATCACCGCGACCCGGTCCACCCGGTTGGCGATGACGCCCAGGTCGTGCGTGACCAGGATCATCGCCATGCCGAGCCGCTCGCGCAGGCCGTCGATCAGCTCCAGGATCTGGTGCTGTGTCGTCACGTCCAGGGCAGTGGTCGGCTCGTCCGCGATGAGCAGCTTCGGCTCGCAGACCAGGGCCATGGCGATCGCCACGCGCTGGCGCATGCCGCCCGACAGCTGGTGCGGATACGCCTTCATGCGCTCGCCGGGCTGCGGCATGCCGACCAGGCGCAGCATCTCCTCGGCCCGCGCCCACGCCTCTTTCCTGCTCAGTTCCGGACGGTGCAGGACGAGCGGCTCGGCCACCTGCGCCCCGATCGTCATCGTCGGGTTCAGCGAGGTGAGCGGGTCCTGGAAGACCATGCCGATGGTGTTGCCCCGTACGTCCTGAAGGACCGGGGCGGGGGCCACGGCCAGGTCCTGGCCGTCGAACAGGACCCGCCCGCCGGTGACTTCGCCGCCGGGCGGCAGCAGGCCGAGGACGCTGAGCGCGGTCATCGTCTTGCCGCATCCCGACTCACCCACGACGCCCAGGGCCTCACCCGGGGCGAGTTCGAGACTGACGCCGTCGAGGGCGTGGACGGTGCGGTCGCGCGAGGCGATGTCGACGCGCAGATCGTCGATCTTGAGCAGAGGCTCGGTCATCTCTGTGGTTCTCCCTTACTTCCGCAGCCGTACTTCGAACGCGTCCCGCAGCCCGTCACCGATGAAGTTGAACGCGGCGACGACAAGGACGATCGCGATGCCCGGCGGGAAGATCAGCCACCAGTAGCCGTTCTGGGTGTAGGTGATGCCGGCCGAGAGCATCGAGCCCCAGTCGGCCGACGGCGGCGGAATGCTCAGGCCGAGGAAGGCCAGATAGCTGACGTAGAGGATGGCGTCGGCGATCTGGAAGGTGCAGTTGACGATGACCGTGCCGATCGCGTTCGGCACGATGTGCTTGAACACCGCCCGCGCGCCACCGCCGCCCATCATCCGCATGGCCTGTACGTACTCGCGGTCGCGCAGCGAGAGCGCCTCGCCGCGCACCAGGCGGGCGGGGGACAGCCAGGCGACCGAGGCGATGATGACGATGAGGACGCCCTTGCTGGGCGTGATGATCGCGGCGACCACGACGAGCAGGAACATCGCCGGGATCGCGAGCGCGGCATCCGTGATCCGCATCATGGCCGCGTCCACCCAGCCGCCGAAGTACCCCGCGACCGCGCCGTACACGGTCCCGAAGAGCGTCGCCAACAGGCCCGCCGCCAGGCCTATTTCGAGCGACGTCCGCCCGGCGACCATCAGCCGCCCGACCATGTCGTAGCCGAGGTCGGTGGTGCCCAGGAGGTGTCCTGGGCTGCCCGGCGCGAGGTTGGCCTGCGACAGGTCGGTGTGCACCTGCTCGGTGGGGTGGAGCAGCGGTCCGAGGTAGCTGAAGGCCAGGAGCAGGACCAGGACCACCACGCCCGTCAGGGCGAGCTTGTTGCCGGTGAAGACCTGGAGCGTGCGGCGGGCGAGCGAGGGCGTGGCCTGGGCCGCCGCCTCGTTCCCGGGAGCGGCCCCGGGGGTGACGTCTGCGGTCGCGGTACTCATGCCACGCTCCGGATCCGGGGGTCGAGGACGGCGTACAGGATGTCGGTGAGCAGCGAGCCGATGACGGTGGCGACCCCGACGACGAGCGTCACGCCGAGCAGCACCGGGAAGTCGGAGCCCTGCGCCGCGTTCCAGAACAGCAGCCCCATGCCGGGGTAGTTGAACATCGACTCGACGACGAGCGCGCCGCTGAAGAGTGTGGGCAGGTAGAGGCCGAGCAGGGTCGCGAGCGGGATCAGCGCGTTGCGCAGGACATGGCGGACCATGATCCGGCGGCTCGACTGGCCCTTGGCCATCGCCGTACGGACGTATTCCTCGGTGAGGTTGTCCAGGACCGCCGAGCGCATGTAGCGGCTGAACATCGCCACGATGCCGAACGCCATGGTGACGACCGGGAGCACCAACCCCGTGAAGTCGCCCAGGAGTTCACCGACGCTCTCACCCTGTGGTGCCTCCGCCGGGAGGATCGGCATCACCTGCGCGAACAGGATGATCATGATGAGGCCGAGGAAGAACACCGGCGTCGCGTAGAGGAGGAAGGCGAGCCCCGTCAGCGCGTAGTCCGACGCCTTGCCGCGCCGCACGGCCTGGAGGAGGCCGAGCGGGACGGCGATGACCACGGCGAGCGCGGTGGAGAGCACCGTCAGGAGCAGGGTCTTCGGCAGACGCTGCTTGAGCAGGTCGAAGACCGGCGAGTTGAGCTTGAACGACTCGCCGAGGTCGCCGGTGAAAAGACGCTTCAGGTACATCACGTACTGCGCGGGCAGTGAACGGTCGTATCCCTGCTGGTGGTTGAAGTGCTCGATCTGCTGCGGCGTGCCCTTGGGGCCGAGGATGGCGCGCGCGGGTCCGCCGGGCAGCATGTGGAGCAGCGTGAAGACGATGATCGAGACGAGGAACAGCACGACGAGCGCCTGAAGGAAGCGCTTGACCAGAAAGCCGGTCACTTGTCGGCTCCCTTCTTCTTGACGTAGTACCAGTCCTGCGGCGCGAAGGTGACGGTCGGGTTCTGGCTGATGCCCCGCAAGTCGTTGCGGATCACGGAGACTTGGTAGGCGGGGTTGGGCATCCACATCACAGGCAGCTGCTCGGCGAGGTACTCGCCGTACTCGTGCACGGCCTTCATGTCCGGCGAGTACTGCACGCCGCGGATGATCCGGTCGGCCTTCTTGTCGCTGTAGTTGCCGAAGTTGGCCGAAGCCCCGGTGGAGAAGAGCTGCTCACCACTCGGGTTGAGCGGGTAGTACCAGCTGCCGGCCGTCCCGAAGAACGACATGTCCCAGTCGCAGCCGGGGTCCTTCGCCTTGCAGGGGACGGAGTTGCCGAGCACCGAGTTCAGCGGCTGCTGGCGCACGGTGAGGTCGATCCCGCCCTTGGAGAGCGAGGACTTGAGCTCCTGCATCATGTTCGTCGTCTCGGTGGAGCCGGACTGGGAGAGCAGGGTGAGTTCGAGCGGCGTGTTCCTCGCGATGCCCTTGCCGCACTCGTCGGCGCCCGTTCCCGGGCGTACGCAGCGTGCGGTGCCGTCCACCGTCCTCCAGCCGTGCTCGGCGAGGAGCCGCTGAGCCTTCCGCACGTCGAAGGGGTACTGGTTCCTCTCCATCGCCCCGGACAAGTACTGGCTCTTGGGCGTCACCGGCACCGGACCGAGCGTCGGCGTCGCGCTGCCCTGCCAGATGACGTCGCTCATCGCCTTCTGGTCGACGAGGTGCTGCATCGCCTGGCGGATGTAGAGCTGGTCCATCATCGGGCCCGCCTGCGTGGAGTTGAAGTTGTAGACGATGTACGTCGCCGCCCAGCCCTCCCACGGATCGACGCGGTAGCCCTTCTCCTCGAACTTCTCCTTCTGCGCCATCACCGACGGCGGGATGTAGCCGTAGTCGACGCCTCCCGAACGCAGCACGTTGTACTCGGAGTCGGCGGTGGTGAAGGGCTTGAAGACGACCTTGTCGAGGTGCGGGCGCTGCGAATCGGGGCCGGTGTACTTCTCGTTCGGCACGATGGTGACCTGGCCGCTGTCGCGCCAACCCGCCAGCTTCCAGGGCCCGTTGACCGTCTTCCAGAGCGGGTCCGAGGCGTACGAACCCAGGCTCTTGGCGTGCCGGGTGAGCCGCGCGAAGACGCTCTTGGCGCCTGGCTTGGTGCGGTCCCAGTCGCCGACCTCGCCGCCGTCGGTCTTGGCGTCCCAGGCGTGCTGGGGGAGGGCGCGCATGCGGGTGAGCTGGTTGGCGGCGAACCAGTCCGGGTTGTACGCACGGCTCAGGTGCAGGCGGACGGTGTGGTCGTCGACGGTCTCGAGGCGCTTGATGTTGTCGGGCATCGCGCCGACCGAGTAGTTGCCCCAGTCCGCCTTGTTGGCCTTGAGGAGGTTGAACCAGAACTCGACGTCACGGGCGGTGACCGGCTTTCCGTCGGACCACTCCACGCCCTCGCGCAGCGGCACGGTCACGGTCCTGTTGCCGTCACTGAACTTCGGTTCGAGGCCGAGCGTGCTCGGGCCGTGCGTGGTCAGCGCCTCTTCGCCCTTGTCCTGCACGGCGTCGTACACCGGCATGAAGAGGAGCGACTGGATCCCGTAATTGTACGAGGCGCCGTAGCCGGGCGGGCCGATCGGGAAGATCCAGTTCGGCGTCGCGGCGGGCGGCAGCGCCATCGTCACGGTGCCGCCCTCGACCGGGGTGCCGCCGGTGGGGCCCATGTCGACGCGGCCGCCCTCCTGGGTGCAGCCGGTGACCGCCGTGAGGGCGAGCGCGGCAACGGCTGCCGCCGCGGCTATGAGAGCGCGGCGCCGCGCGCGGGGACGTGCTCGCCTAGAGCGCATGGCGAAGGGCCTCCAAGGATGCGAGAGCCGGACCGTGCCGGAGATCGACGGGCGGCGCCTGAACGCTAGGTCTGGCGACAAAATCAAGTCAAGAGCTTCGTTCGGCAAGAAGTCACAAAGTCGGGAGGGTCTGGCCAACTTGCTTTGAAGAGACTTAGTGTTCGTCTCGATGTCGAACGAACTGATCGAAGCAACTGGGGGCGGCATGGCCGGAACACCGCAGGGCGAACCGGGCTCGGCGCAGCACATCCTGCAGCTGGTCTCCTCGGGCGCCGCCTCCTCCCGGGCCGATCTCGTACGGGAGTTGGGGCTCGCCCCCTCCACCGTGTCGCTGCGCGTGCAGGAACTCGTCACCGCCGGCGTGCTCACCGAATCCGGCGAGGGCGCGTCACGCGGTGGCCGCCGCCCCCGCCTCCTTCGCGTCCACGCGCAAGGCGGCGTCGCGCTCGCCGCCGACCTCGGCAGCCACCACGCGCGCATCGGCGTCGTCGACCTCGGCGGCACGGTCCTTGACGCCGTCGACCTGCCGCACGACATCACCGCGGGACCCGAGTCCGCCGTCGACTGGCTCTGCGGTCAGGTCGCCGAACTGGGCGCCCGCCAGCGCGAGGCGGGCCGCACCGTCCGCGCCATCGGCGTCGCCTTCCCCGGACCCGTGCAGCCCACGGAGGGCCGCGTCCTGAGCCCGTCCCGCATGCCCGGCTGGCACCGCTATCCGCTGCGTGACGTCCTCGCCGAACGCCTCGGCATCCCCGTCACCGTCGACAACGACGCCACGATGATGGCCGTGGGCGAGCACCGCACCGCACGCCCCGGCCTCGACCACATGGTCGTCGTCAAGGCCGGCCGTGGCATCGGCAGCGGTGTCATCGTGGCGGGGCGCCCGCACGACGGCGCCAACGGCTCCGCGGGCGACATCAGTCACGTACGCATCGAGGCGGCGGGCGACCGCCCGTGCAGCTGCGGCAACATCGGCTGCCTGGAGACCGTGGCAAGCGGCGCCGCCCTGATCCGCGAACTCGCCCTGCAGGGCGTCGAGGTGGCGGACACGACCGAGCTTCTGCGGCTCGTCGCCGACGGCGACCCGCAGGCCACCACCCTCGTCCGTACCGCCGGACGGCACATCGGCACGGTCCTGTCCGTCGTCGTGAACTTCTTCAACCCCCAGGCCGTCGCCCTCGGCGGTGTCCTCGCCACCGCGGAACCGCTCGTCGCCGCCGTACGCGGCGTTCTCTACGAGCGCTGCCTGCCCCTGGCCACCGCGGACCTGGAGATCACCACCACCGTGACAGGCCGCGACGCGGGCCTCCTCGGCGCGGGACTCACCGCCCTGCGCCAGAACCTCCCGACGACCCCGGACCCCCAGGAAGAGAGCGTCCAGGCATGACCACCCCCGCAACGAACCAGCGTCGCCTCCGCATCGGCATCGGCGGCATCGGCATCGAGTCCTCCACCTTCTGCCCGCACCGCTCCACCACAGACGACTTCCGCCAGACCCGCGGCAAGGACCTCCTGGACCGCTACACCTGGACCCGGCCGGAATCCGACCTGGCCTACACGGTCGAGTGGGTGCCGCTCCTGCACGCGACCTCGCTGCCCGGCGGGCCCGTGGAGGCGGAGTCGTATCTGACCCTGAAGGACGAACTGGTCACGCGCATACGGGAAGCGGGCCCCCTGGACGGCCTCGTCTACGACATCCACGGCGCGATGAGCGTCATCGGTCTGACCGACGCCGAGGCCGATCTGACGGAAGCGGTCCGCGCCGCCCTCGACGCCGTCGGCACCCCCGACGGCGGCCGCCCGATGATCTCGACCGCCATGGACCTGCACGGCAACGTCTCGCGCCGGTTCGCCGAGCCCATCGACCTGCTCACCGCCCACCGTCTGGCCCCGCACGAGGACGCCTGGGAGACCCGCGAGCGCGCCGCGCGCAATCTCGTACGCTGCCTGCGCGAGGGCACCCGGCCGCACCGCGCCTGGGTGCAGGTGCCGGTGCTCCTGCCGGGCGAGAAGACCAGCACCCGCCTTGAGCCCGCCAAGTCCCTCTACGCCTCGCTCGCCGACATCGAGCGGCTGCCAGGCATCCTCGACGCGGCGTTGTGGGTCGGCTACGCCTGGGCGGACGAGCCGCGCTGCAAGGCCGCGATCGTGGTCACCGGGGACGACGCCGAACTGGCCGCCGCGGAGGCCGAGAAGCTTGCCCGTCGCTACTGGGACGCGCGCCGCGACTTCGTCTTCGTCGGGCCCACGGGCGGCGCCGAGGAGTGCATCGAGAAGGCGGTCGCGTCGGACAAGCGGCCCTTCCTGATCAGCGACTCCGGCGACAACCCCACGGCGGGCGGCGCGGGAGACCTCGCGTACATGCTCGGCAAGCTCCTGGAGAACGACGCGATCCGTTCCGGGAAGGTCACCGCGGTCCACCCCGGCATCACCGACCCGGCCGCCGTCGCCCGCTGCTTCGAGGCCGGAGTGGGCGCCGAGGTCACCCTGAGCGTGGGCGGCAAGGTCGACGCGAACCACGGCGGGCCCCTCGAACTCACCGGCACCGTCGTGGCGTTGCAGCGCGCGGCCGAGCAGAAGGACCGGGCGGAGGGCGGCGCGTACGACCGGGGCGTCGACATGGCGGCGGTGCGGACCGGCGGCGTGACCGTGATCCTCGTCGAGCGCCGCAAGCCCTTCCACACCCTCGCGGACTTCATGGGCCCGGCGGACGGCGGCCTGGGCATCGACCCGCGCACCTTCGACCTGGTGGTCGTCAAGATCGGCTACCTGGAGCCCGAGCTCTACGACATGGCCGCCGACTGGCTCCTCGCCCTCACCCCGGGCGGTGTCGACCAGGACCTGCCGCGGCTCGGCCACCACCGGGTGGAGCGCCCGCTGTACCCGTTCGACGAGGACGCGTACGACGGTGGGGACGGACCCGGTCTCACGGCAACCCAGCTGGCGCCGCTCGCCTGATGAGAAGGGGCTTCACCGGCCAGAACGCTTCTGCGAGGGTGATCCCTTCGAGCCGCGAACCCGTCCGGAGGAGCCCCCGTGAAGCGTGCCGCCACCCTGTCCGCCCTGGTCTGTCTGCTCGCCGTCACGGCTGCCGCGCCCGCGTCGCCCGACGCCGGGCGCGGCAAGGAACGCCACCACGGCAGCCTCCTGGACTCCGTGCCGAAGTCGGGCGTCCTGAAGGTGTGCACGACGGGCGACTACCGCCCGTTCACCCACCTCGACCCCGCCGACAAGACGTACAGCGGCGTGGACATCAAGATGGCCGAGGACCTGGCGAAGAGCCTGGACGCCAAGCCTTCGTACGTGGCGACGACGTGGGCGAACCTGACCAAGGACGTCGCGGCGGGCCGCTGCGACATCGCGGTCGGCGGTGTCTCCATCACCCTGCCGCGCGCCCGCCAGGTCTACTTCAGCGAGCCGACCCGCGAGGACGGCAAGACGCCGATCATCCGCTGCGCCGACAAGGAGAAGTTCGGCGAGGGCACGCTCAAGGACATCGACAAGCAGGGCACCACCGTCATCGTGAACCCCGGCGGCACGAACGAGCAGTTCGCGCGCGCCAACATCAAGCAGGCCACCATCAAGCTGCACCCGGAGAACACCACGATCTTCCAGGAGATCATCGAGGGCCGCGCGGACGTGATGATGACGGACGCCAGCGAGACCCGCTACCAGTCCAAGATCCACCCCGAACTCTGCTCCCTGCACCCCGAGAAGCCCTTCACCTTCTCCGAGAAGGCGTACGCACTGCCGCGCGGCGACGAGCCGTTCAAGGAGTACGTCGACCAGTTCACGCACCTGGCGACGCACGACGGCACGTACGCGGGGTACGAGGCCGAATGGATGGGCACCCCCTCGGGTTCCTAGTCCTCGCGGTCTTTCCAGTCAGGGGTTATCCCTGAGTTGGCCCCCGATGTCGGGGCCGCGCTGCCGTCCTACTTTCCTGGGCATGGCTTCCTTCCGTGAGCGGTGCATCCACAGCCGACAGGGTGGTCGGCTCGCCTCGACCACCACCGCCGACATCGACGAGCTCGTGGCCGGGCTCAAGGACCGGCCGCGCGTCGTACTGCACTTCCACGGTGGCCTCATCGACGACACGCTGGGGTTCGCCACCGCCCAGCGGCTCGCTCCCGTGTACGAGGCGGCAGGGGCCGACCCCGTGTTCTTCGTGTGGAGCAGCGGGCTGCTCGAAACCCTGCGGGGCAACCTGCCGCAGATCCTGAACGAGAGCGTCTTCCGTACGCTGCTCAACAGGGTCACCCGATATGCCACCGGCACCGTGTTCCGGGAGCCAGGACAGCGAGCCCTCGGGGCGGTGGCCACCCCCGCCCCGAGGGCTGTAGCAGCCGAACTCGCCCAAGTACGGACGGGACAGGAGCCCTACGCGCGGCTGACCGCCCCGCCGGACGTGCCGCCGCTGAGCGAGGCCGAGCAGAAGCAGATCGCCGCCGAACTCTCGGCGGACATCGAACTGGCCGAGCGCACCCGGGAGATCGTGAACTCGGTGACGCCCCCGGACCAGCGCCACCCCACAGAGCAGGCCGCCGCGGCGCGAGACATCATCGGGGGGCGTGCCGCGGCGGCCACACTGATGTCACCGGACGTCGTGGCCGACCTCGCGGCCAGGGCGGGCACGGGGGAACGTGCCCTGGTGAGCACCGCGTTGGTCGTGCGCAAGACCGTGCGGGTCGTGGCCGCCGTCGTCGGCCGCTTCCGGCAGCGCACCGACCACGGGCTGTATCCGACGGTCGTCGAGGAGATCCTCCGCGAGTTCTACCTCGCCAATGTGGGCGCCGCGATCTGGGACGCGATGAAGAGGCAGACCGCCGACACCTTCGCCGCCCCGGACGACGAGGTCCGCGCCGGACGGTACTTCCTGGACCGGTTCGCCGAGCTGCTCGCCGCCGGCACCCGCCCCCAGGTGACCGTGGTCGGCCACAGCGCAGGCGCCGTGTTCATCAGCAACCTGCTCGAGGACCTCGCGCGCAGGCGCGCAGCGGACGACGACCCCCTCCCCGCCGACTTCCGGCTGCGGGACGTGGTGCTCCTCGCGCCCGCCTGCACGGTGGGGCAGCTGGCTCCCGTGGTCCGCCGCCAGGCCGAACTCTTCGACCGGTTCCGGATGTTCACGATGACCGACGCGGCGGAGCAGGCCGACCACCTCCTGCCGTTCCTTTACCCGAGGTCGCTGCTCTACTTCATCTCCGGAGTCCTGGAGCGCGGGCCGTCCCGGCAGTCCGCCGTCACGCCGATCGCGGGCATGCAGCACTGGTACCTCGACCCCGCCGCCGTGGGACCCGAATCGGACGACCTGCGCGGCTTCCTGCGGGCGGACCCCGCGCGCACGGTCTGGTCGCCGGGCCTGGACGCGGGGGCGCGCAGCCACACCGCGTTCGACGACGACCCGCAGGTCCTCGCGAGCGTGGCCGCCATGCTCGCCGACTGAATGGCGCAAGGACGAACGAGGGGGAGTCCGATGAACGACCTGCACTATGCCGTGGTGGTCGGCATCAACCGTTATCCGGCCATCGGTGATCTGCAGGGCGCGCGGGGTGATGCGGTCCGGTTCCGCGACTGGCTCGTCGACTCCGACGGAGGCGCCGTGCCGGAGGGCAATGTCGCCCTGGTGACCGCCTCCAAGGAGGAAGAGCTCACCGCGGACTTCATGAGCGCCGTACCGACCAGAGAAGTCGTCAACCGGGCGCTCTACGAGATACACAGGGCCGTCGCACAGGCGATCGCGGAGCTGCCCGGAGAGCAACAGTTCGACGCCTGGCAGCGGACCCGCCTCTACCTCTTCCTCGCGGGGCACGGGATCGGCCTCGCCGACAACAGCGCGGGCCTGCTGATGGCCAACGCCGCGATCGACCTGCTCGGAAACCATGTCGCCGTACGTCCCTATCTCGACTGGTACGTGGCGGCGTCCCCGTTCCGGGAGATCGTCTGCTTCGCCGACTGCTGCCGCACCGGCTACCGCGGTTCGCCGCCCTTCGGGCCGCCCTTCAGCGGAACCACGCAGGATCCCGAGGATGTCGATTGCTTCGTCGGGTTCGCCACCGCACTCGGCGATCCCGCCTACGAAGAGCAGCACCCCGACCCCGATCTCGCGCGCGGGCACTTCACGACCGCGCTCCTCGACGGGCTGCGCGGCGGCGCCGCCCGCAACGGACTGATCACCTCCGACAGCCTCAGCGACTACGTCGTACGGCATGTGGAGGACCGCACCCAGACGATGCTCGTCCCGCAACGGCCCAGGTTCACCAAGGGCAACGCCCCGATGCTCTTCGCCGGGGAGCTCGCGGTGCAGGCGTATCCCGTCAAGCTGTGCTTCCCCGACGGTTTCCGGGGCTGGGTACAGCTGCGCGGCGGTGGCCCGGACCAGTCGCCGCTCAGGCTGCACGTCGACTCGGGGGAGTGCGTCGAGAAGCTCACGCCGGGTCTGTACCGCGCCACTGCGGAGAGCGTGAACGCTGCGGACTTCCGCAACGGCGGATTCTTCGAGGTAATGACAGGTGGTGGCAATGGTGTCCAGCTCTGAAGCCCCTGACGGACCCAGGCGCTCACGACAGGACGCGGCGGACCAGGTGCCGTTCGTCGTCATGCCGGACACCCCGTCGGTCCTCGTCACCGTCACGGACTCCGCGTTCCGCGAGGTGGCGCACGCGATGGGCACCATCGACACCACGCTGCCGCCCGGCATCTACCGCATCGAGCAGCGCTTCGGCGGCGAGGTGGAGAGCAGGTTCGTCGAGGTCGGCACCGAACCGTTCGTCGAGCGGCTCGCGCTGCCCCGCATGCCCATGCCCACCCCGGTCGAGGGCACCCCCACGACCCGTGAGGACCACCGCGAGGCCGCGATGCGCTGGAGCACCGAGGCGACGTACGGGGGCGGCCCGCCGACCCTGATGGTGCTGATCCGCAATCTGCGCCGGGGCTGGCAGCTCGACCCGTTCGCCCTGGAGATCGCCGACGAGCACGGCAGGCCCGTGGACGGCGGCGCAGGGGGCTGGGAGCCGGCCGGCGGACAGGAGTGGTCGGCCTGGAGCAGCGAACTGCCGCCCGGCGGCTACCGGTTGAGGACGCGCAGGCAGCCCGCCGACGGGCTGCCCCTCGCGCAGGCGCTGCACGTGCTCGACGGGTGGACGACCCTGGTGTTCGTGAGCAACGGACCACAGGGCCCGCAGCCGCAGTTCGCCTCCATCCAGATGGTGCCCCGCGGCATCGGCTGGCAGCCGGCGGACCGCACCCTGGACCTCGCCACGGAGGCCGCGCTCTCGGGGCTGCGGCAGGGGATCGACCTGGTGTCCACACGGCAACTGCTCGGCCTGCTCGACGTGGAGAGCGTCAACCCCTTCCTCGGCATCATCGGGGCCCATGCCCTGCTGCTGCACCCGGCCCCCGATCTGGGGCGGGTCGGCAGCCTCCTGGAGCGCCTCGTCCACTACGCCCCCGTCCAGCCGGACATCGCCGCGCTGTGCACCCTGCTCGACGAGCCGGTGCCGCCGGTCGCGTCGCCGCCCATGTTCGCGGCGTCCTGCCGCCTGCTCGTCCGGGCGGACTCGGCCGACCCGGGGATCCTCCAGGACGGTTCGGTGGTGGAGAGCGTGGCGGAGCACATGGTCGGGCGCGGTGTCTGGACGACCTGGCTTGAGCAGGAGCGACGGCCGGGCGTCGCGGCGGGCGGCGGCCGCATCACGCGGGCGCCGGG